>CAZKSK010000317.1:0-3084 GCA_964555225.1 uncultured Bacteroides sp. | reverse complement strand
CGTCATCATATGCATAACCGTACATATCCAATCCGTCAGACACAAAGGCATATTTAGCCTCTAGGGCAAAGGCATAAGAGAAGACTTGATCAACTGCTTGATCACTTATCTGAACTTCAGATGATTTGCATTCAACGACAGCTAGAGGGATTTGAGTATCATCACAAATTGCATCAATGACAATGTCAGCGCGGTATCTACTGTCGAGTCCATAGTGTGATAAATGTTCTTCCGTGACAATAAGATCTTCGGGCACCTGCAATACATCGCGAAGGAAATATGCAGTCTTTTGCCGCACCTCTTCTTCAGGGGTAACAGAAACCAATCTTTTGCGGAAAGGATCATAATACTGAGGTTTAGTATGTTTGTTATGCACGGGCAATTTGATTTTTTGAAACTTCTTTCTTATATTCATAACACTATACCTTCATGTTAATGTGATGTTCGCTTCTTTTAATACTCTGCTCCCAAGATTACTATCACTTAAGAGCGAGAGGAGCTTCTGCTTTATTAATCGTTAGCGTTTTTGGTTCCCAGCAATTCTATTAGACTATCCATTTTGTCCAACAGCTGTTTTCTATAGCTGTTTTCCTGTTTGTGGTAAGCCAGCAACATTGCCATGATGATGATTAGCAATATTATATTTAGCAGCAGTGATAAAATATAAGAATCCATTTAATCACCTCCCATAATATTTAAAAGGTTCTTTTTGACTCCTACTATTGGAAACACCCCTTAAGATAAGAGCTATCGTTAACACCAAAAGCACTATCCATATAACTGTGCCTGCATAGCGAATTATAAACGCCTTTCTAGTAAGGGCTTCCTTTGCTTTTGTAATGGAAGCATCCTTTACCCAACTTTTAGAATTATTTCCTATCTCCGCTTTATATTTTTCTACTTGATGATTAGCATTTTCCCATGCTTTCCCTTGTTCTTTTAACTCATTAGGGATCTTTGAATCGAGATATTTGTTGCGTGCCTCAATCCTTTCTACCTCTACTGATAGTTCATCCAGCATTGCTTGCCGTTCTTGTCTAGGATTATTCCCAGTCGGGGTCACTCTTCTGATTGGGTTGTTTGCATCAAACTCTGCGCCGTATTCGCTGCTGAGTCGCATCCATTGAGCGTATCCAACGGCATTATCCACTTTAATTTTGTTTTGTTTTAAAATTTCGGACTCAAGATACTCTATTCGCTGTTTTGTTAACTTGGAAACATACTTCCGTGCTTTTTTATCAATTTTATTCTGTTCAAAATATGGTTCCATTTGCCCACTATAGAAATTCCCGGAAGCATCTGTTCCGTACCATGTTATCCATGCCTGTCCAGTCCACCGATCTTTTAGATGAACAATTTCCAGTTTGTTATCTGCTTGTATTGGACCTTCTACCCATCTAAAAGCAAACGCAGTAATTAAGACAACAAGAAACAGCAGTAAAACCAAAGTTCTGTTTTTCATCTTCACTTTGCTCCTTTTCTAATTTTGGCATCAGGCTCAACGGCTATATTATGGCTTGCACCTCTTGCATGGCACATAGCCAGCTGCGATGGCTGCTTCTCTGGAGTTAAATATCACCTGGTTGGAAGGCATGGGTAGTGAGCTACAGCTTATACGATGAAATTTCTTAGTATTCTTGTTCCCGATATATTTATCTGAGTTCACTGATGGAATAATTGGAGCTGCTATAGATGTGCTGGGTGAAGCATTGATGCTGTAAGTGCTGCCGTCGGTAGTTACGATAATAGTTCCCTGTTCGTCTGTGCGATAGATCTTGGCTCCTGCTGACTGCAGCCTGGATAATACCTTATTGGATGGATGACCATAATCATTCCCTGATCCAACAGAAATGATAGCTGCCTTGGGCTTTACTAGATCAAGAAAGCTCTTGGTGGTGCTAGAACTGGATCCGTGGTGTCCCACTTTCAATACTTCTGCAGAAAGATCTCCATATAAGTTTGACTCTACTGGATTTTCAGCATCTCCCATGAACAAAAATTCTATATCACCGGTATCAAGTCGGCATACTACTGAATAGTTATTAACGTCATCACAGTATTCGTGACCCGTAAGTATTTTAAGCGTAGTACTGCCGTAGGTAAAAGACTGATAACCTGCCTGGGCATATTTTGCTCCTTCAGCCTGTACGGCAGTAAAGTAAGTATTGAAGGCAGCCGTATTGGCTGGGTATCCGCTGTCGATTATATTCTCCACTTCAAACATATTCAGGACATCCGGGACGCCTCCGATATGATCTTCATGAGGATGGGTGGCGATAAGTAGTTCTATATCATCTACCTTTTGGTTTCTCAAATAACTTACCACTGTGGATCCATCTGCACGATTGCCTGCATCGATCAGGATATCCTGGTCATTCGGCAAAGAAATATATATGGAATCAGCCTGTCCGACATCGATAAAATGAACGAAAACCTTTTGTGTTGACGATAGCATCAGATTTGCTTCTGGTGAAGTAATATAGATGTTTTGCGTCCCCTGGTCCCAGCGTACATTCCCACCGAAAGCTTCTCCTACAAATCGTAGCGGAGCCATGGTGCGGCCATTGATAATTCTGGCGGGCACATCAAGTTGCTGTACCGAGCCGTTGATCGTAGGCTGTAAGGAGCCTATGGGCAGAACGACTCTGGTATTTCCTTTTATAGCCGTAGCAGTATTCGTGTTTTGATTCCAGAAAACTTCAGCTCCCATGGCTTCAAAGATGGCCCTTAAAGGAACTAAAGTACGACCGTTTTCGATCGTAGGTTCCGCATCAGTAAACATCAAAGGTTTCCCATCAAGCATTACGTCTGGAGCAGCCATCACCGGCAATGCCAGGACAAAACACAGCAACACGGCAAGAATAATTGATCTTTTCATAATGATCCTCCTGAAACATAGCATAATAACTACTTCAATAAATTCCAAAATAATCCTTCCAATATATTCTAAAATAGAGGAATTTGTCTAAATGGGTAGAAGTAAATATTATGCCCCTTTGAATAAACATAATGCCTCCGATATATATCTGTCATAGAGCATTTATAGTGAATAAGAAGCAAATTATAAGTATAACACAGATTAGC
>CAZKSK010000316.1:0-3087 GCA_964555225.1 uncultured Bacteroides sp. | reverse complement strand
TCGGGAGATGTAAATACAGCCGCTGGAACCATCTCCAAATGTATCTTATCCGTTTCACCTATAATATGGTTTATCACATGACGTCCCTGGAAGGTTGCGGCGTGGGCCAGCATACACTTTCCATTTATATCACCAATGGCGTAGATTCCCGGTATATTAGTTTGCAAATGATCATCCGTAACAATACCTTTCTGAGTGAATTCGATACCGACTTCTGCCAGATTGAGGGAATCCAAATTAGGACCTCTTCCCACGGCAAGTAGAACGGTATCGGCCTTTTCTTCGGCTGAAGTCCCCTTCAGATCATAGTGTACAATCAGTTGATCCCCATCTTTTGTGACACCGGTTACCGCTGCTTGGTTCAGAATATTAATACCCTTTCCCTTTAGTGATACTTTAAGTCTTTTACTGATATCCATGTCGAAGTTGGGAAGAATTTCCTTGGCATATTCCAGTACGGTTACCTGACAGCCGAAACTATTGAAGATAGAAGCAAACTCCAAACCGATGACACCTCCGCCTATCACACAAAGATGGGAGGGCAGATGATCTATATCCAACATCTCTGTAGATGTGAGTACTCCCGGCAAATGAAGTCCTTCGCAAGGTAAGTATTTCGTTACCGAACCCGTTGCAATGATAATATGTCGGGCAGAAAAGGTTTCTTCTCCTACACGTACAGTTCTTGAATCGACAAGGACGGCTTTACCTTGAACATAAGTAATAAGTTTATTTTTGAGCAGGAATTCTACTGCTTCTATTAGAGAACTTACAACTTCATTCTTACGCTGCATTACTGTTTTCCAGTCCAATTGATAACTTGCCGGACAGCCATAGGTGGCTCCTTCTTTCATCAAAGAATATACTTCTGCATTTCTACAGAGAGCCTTGGTAGGAATACAACCTTCGTTGAGGCACGTACCTCCGGGTTTGCGATCTTCGATAATAACCGTTTTTAGTCCTTTTTGAGCAGCCAATACGGCAGTTTCATATCCTCCCGGTCCTGATCCGATGATAATTAAATCGTCCATAAATTTACGCTTTGAAATTATTGTCGGCCAACATATCTTTGTATGTCAATATCGGTTTGCGGGCAGCAGTCGTTTCATCCAGTCGGCGAACCGGAGTATGATGAGGTGCGTTCTTTACCGTATCCGGATCTTCAATGGCTTCCTTGGCTATCTTTCGCATGATGGCGATAAAATCATCCAACGTATCTTTGCTCTCCGTTTCCGTAGGTTCTATCATGATTGCCTGATGAAACAGGAGAGGAAAATATATGGTCGGTGCATGAAATCCGTAATCGAGCAGACGTTTGGCTACATCCAATGTAGTGACTCCGGTCGACTTGTCTTTCAATCCGTCATATACAAATTCGTGCTTGCAGACTCCGCTTATTGGCAATTCAAAGCAATCTTTCAGACTTTCTTTGATATAATTTGCATTCAGTGTAGCCATTGGACCTACATTCTTGATATTTTCTTTTCCTAAAGAAAGAATATAGGTGTAAGCGCGAACCATAACACCGAAGTTGCCGACAAAGCCGGATATTGAACCTAATGAATCTTTATCGAAATCAATATAGAACTTACCTTCCGCATTTTTACGTACATGTGGGTTAGGCAGATAATTTTCCAAACCCTTACGTACACCTACCGGACCGGAACCCGGACCGCCTCCTCCGTGAGGAGTGGAGAATGTTTTGTGGAGATTGATATGCATGATATCGAATCCCATATCACCCGGACGACATTTTCCAAGCATAGGATTCAAATTGGCTCCGTCATAATAGAGAAGACCTCCGCATTCGTGAACGAGTCTGGCTATTTCGAGAATATCCTTTTCAAAGATACCCAATGTATTGGGATTAGTCATCATGATGCCTGCAACGGTATCGTCCAAAAGCGGCTTCAGATTTTCCACATCGATTGTTCCTTCGGGGGTAGACTTTACTTCTACTACCTGCAATCCGCATACAGCTGCGCTGGCGGGGTTTGTGCCGTGGGCACTGTCGGGAACAATCACTTTAATGCGTTTTTCATCTCCGCGTTTCATATGATACTGACGCATAACCATCAGACCCGTGAGTTCTCCGTGAGCCCCTGCAAACGGATTTATCGTAAATTCCGATAATCCTGCAAGTTCCGATAGAAGAACATTCAGATTATAATATAATTCCAAAGCTCCTTGAATACTTTCGACAGGTTGCAACGGGTGCATACTCGTGAAACCTTTCAAAGCATACATTTCTTCGTTAATCTTTGGATTATATTTCATTGTACAACTACCCAGAGGGTAAAATCCCGTATCCAACCCGAAATTCTTATTCGAAAGATTGGTATAATGACGTACTACATCGAATTCTCCTACCTCAGGCAAACCCAGAGGAGCTTTACGATACGCATAGGAAGGAATGCTATCCAGAGAATATTCTTTGTGGGTGTTCTGCGGCAGACTATATCCTTGTCTTCCTTTTTTTGATAATTCAAAAATTAGTTTATCATATTGTCTTATCATAGCATACTCTTTATCACATTCAACAATTGTTCTATTTCATCCTGTGTGCGACTTTCAGTTACACAGAATAACAGTTCGCCCGGACGAAGTTCTATACCGCCGAAGATACCATTTTCCAATAGCGTCTTTTGAAGTTTCTCTACAGGTAAATCCGTTTTTACAAGGAATTCTTTCAAAAACGGTTGTTTGTAAACTAATGAGAAATGTCCTGTTTTGCACAATTCATCACATACATAGTGAGAATTGGAATAGCTCAATTCATTTACCTCCTTCAATCCTTTCGGGCCCATAAGAGACATGTATATGGTTACGTATAAAGCCATTAATGACTGATTACTGCAAATGTTGGAATTGGCCTTCTCACGACGAATGTGTTGTTCTCGAGCTTGAAGTGTAAGAACATATGCGCGCTTGCCATCAATATCATGGGTTGCACCTACAATACGTCCTGGCAATTTACGCTCCAATGCCTTTGTACTTCCCATGAATCCAACATAAGGGCCACCGTAATTAAGTGGAATGCCAAGAGACTGACCGTCACCGCATGCCACATCCGCTTCCCATTCACCC
>CAZKSK010000315.1:0-3102 GCA_964555225.1 uncultured Bacteroides sp. | reverse complement strand
TTAATAAGGGTGATTCCGTTCTTGAAGGAACAGATTTAATTATAATTGAATAATTAAAATGGGAGAATCTAGTTTTACATCATTTATAGGTAACAATCTGGCCGATTTTTGGCAATTTACAGGTTTTGCAAATGCGACTTATTCGCATTTAATAATGATTGCCGTCGGCTTATTTTTTATCTATCTGGCTATAAAAAAAGATTTTGAGCCGCTATTATTAGTACCTATTGGTTTTGGTATCCTTATTGGAAATATTCCTTTTAAAGCAGATGCCGGTCTTGAAATTGGTATATATGAAGAAGGTTCGGTACTTAATATACTTTATCAAGGAGTAAGAGAAGGATGGTATCCACCACTTGTTTTCTTAGGTATCGGAGCTATGACAGATTTTTCTGCACTAATTTCTAATCCTAAGTTAATATTGGTCGGTGCAGCAGCTCAATTTGGAATATTCGGAGCATATATGATAGCTCTGCTTTTAGGTTTTGAGCCTAATCAGGCAGCTGGTATTGCAATTATAGGTGGAGCAGATGGCCCTACTGCCATCTTCTTATCTTCAAAACTTGCCCCCAACCTGCTAGGTGCAATTGCCGTATCGGCATATTCCTACATGGCATGTGTGCCCTTGATACAACCGCCGATTATGCGTTTGCTGACGACAAAAAAAGAACGGTTGATACGCATGAAACCGGCTCGACAAGTGTCTCACACGGAAAAGATTTTATTCCCAATCATCGGGTTGTTACTTACATGTTTTGTCGTACCTTCAGGTTTACCTCTTTTAGGAATGTTGTTCTTCGGTAATATCTTAAAAGAAAGCGGTTGCACAAGACGTTTAGCTGATACAGCAGCAGGTCCATTAACTGATGTTGTTATTACCTTGTTAGGAATGACTGTAGGAGCATCTACACAAGCATCTCAATTCCTTACCCCAAGCACATTGGGAGTATTCTTTTTAGGATTTTGTGCTTTCATCATTGCTACGACATGCGGAGTTTTATTCGTTAAGATATTCAATTTATTCTTGAAAAAAGGAAATAAGATGAATCCACTTATCGGTAATGCCGGAGTATCAGCAGTACCTATGTCTGCAAGAATATCGCAAAAGATCGGATTGGAATATGATTCGACAAACTATTTGCTAATGCATGCTATGGGTCCTAATGTAGCAGGAGTAATCGGTTCAGCGGTAGCTGCAGGTGTTCTGCTTGGCTTCTTAAATTAATCTATTAATAAAAGAGGGTTGTAAATAAATGTTTTACAGCCCTCTTTCTTATTAAAATATATCTATTTTAAGATTTTATTCTGTTCATCTGGAAAAACTAAAAAAGGCTTGAACTTTCGCGCTTCTTCAAAATCCATTAGGGCATAGGACATAATTATTATGATATCTCCTAATTGAACTTTGCGAGCTGCTGCCCCGTTCAAACATATACATCCACTTCCTCTTTTCCCTTTTATGATATAAGTTTCAAAACGTTCTCCATTATTATTATCAGCAATATAAACTTTTTCTCCTGCAATTAAATTTGCCGCATCCATTAAATCTTCATCTATCGTTATGCTTCCCATATAATTCAGATTAGCTTCTGTTACATGAGCACAATGTATTTTTGATTTTAATACTTCTATCATCATATTTTTTACTTGCTTATTCTCATCTATATTTAATATTGTCTATAAGTCTGACATTTCCACAGAAAACAGTGATACATCCTACAATATTTATGGACTCGGTCCAATTCCGAACCGGTTGCAAGGTCGCACCATCAACTATCTCAAAATATTCCAATTTCAGTCCCTCATCACGATTTATTGAATCTTCCACAAATTTCAATGTATCTTGAACTGAATGGTTTATTGCAAAATCACGACTTTCAAATAATGCTTTGGAAATACCAAGAGCTATCATTCGCTCTTGTGAAGATAAACGTTGATTCCTACTGCTTAATGCCAATCCATCCTTTTCTCTAACAATAGGACAGCCAACAACTTCTATACCCAAATGCAAGTCATTGACCATTTTACGAATGATTGCCAGTTGCTGATAATCCTTTTCTCCAAAATAAGCACGATTAGGTTGAACTATATAAAATAATTTAGAAACAATTTGACAGACTCCATTGAAATGCCCCGGACGAAATTTCCCTTCCATTACAGTATCCAACGGAGGATAACTAAAACAGCGTTCATCAGGTTCCGGATACATTTCTTTTACGGTAGGAATAAAAACATAAGTTACACCTATCGCCCCCAATAAATTACAATCGGCATCCAATGTATGAGGATAATTCTCCAAATCATTTTTATTATTAAACTGAGTTGGATTGACAAAGATACTAACAACCGTTACATCATTTTCAAGCACACACTTTTTAACTAAAGAAGCATGTCCTTCATGAAGTGCTCCCATTGTAGGAACCAAACCTATTTTCTTCCCTTGTTCTCGCAATGGAAGTAACAGTGATTGTAATTCCAAAATTGTATTAACTACTTTCATTTTTCTTGATTAATGATTACATTTCGATAAAAAGACTTGCAAAATAAGTTATAATTTATCACATAAAGAAAAAATAGCGTGAATTTGTGCAAACTTTATCTAATGTTAACGAGTCCTTTATTATTCAATATTATTTGATTTACAATGGCTTAACATATCATAATAAATAATTAATCTTAACTTCGAATGTTTTATCCTGTATTTTTATTATCTTTGCAAAATAATTATGAGAAAGGCTAAAGAATGAAGGCAAAAAAAGTTTTATTTATTACTCAAGAAATTACACCATACGTACCCGAAACAGAAATGTCACTTGTTGGAAGATTTCTTCCACAAGCCATTCAAGAAAAAGGAAGAGAAATAAGGACTTTTATGCCAAAATGGGGATGTATTAATGAGCGCAGGAATCAATTACACGAAGTAATTAGACTTTCTGGTATGAACCTGATTATTGACGACACAGATCACCCTTTGATTATTAAAGTAGCTTCTATTCAATCCGCCAGAATGCAGGTTTATTTCATTGATAATGATGATTATTTTCAACATCGGGAAATGGTTTGCGATGAAAATGGAAAGGAATATGAAGATAACGATGAACG
>CAZKSK010000314.1:0-3104 GCA_964555225.1 uncultured Bacteroides sp. | reverse complement strand
ATTGATAATAAGATTGCTGCCGAAAATGCATTGACAAGTGCTTTAAGTGGACTAAAAGTAACACTGGAAGCCTACCCGGAACTAAAAGCCAATCAGAACTTCCTTCAACTGCAAGGAGAAGTCTCCGATATTGAAAACAAACTGGCTGCGACACGTCGTTACTTCAATTCGGCTACACGAGAATATAACAATACCACGGAAACATTTCCGGCCAATATTATTGCCGGAATGTTCAACTTCAAACGGGGAACTATGTTCGAAGTGCCCGATACGGAACGTGCAGAACTTGATAAGGCCCCGGATATAAAATTCTGATTTTATTATGCAATATATTGGAATTATTACACAACAACAGCGGAATAACAGACTTTCCATTTTATTGCTTCTACTTTTTCCGCTCATAATTTTAGGTATTGTATTACTGTTCTTCGTCATTCTAGGATTTTTTGAAGGACCGCAATACAATATCTACGGATATCCCGAATCCACATTAGATTGGAACACCATATTCGATTATTTTCTGAATGCAATACCATGGGTTATTGTCTTTGTGGGAATATGGTTTATTATTTCTTATTTTTCTAACGTTTCCATTATTCGTCATGCCACAGGAGCCCGTCTTCTGGAACGGAAAGAAAATCCGCGCATATATAATATGATAGAAAACCTATGCATGAGTTGCGGAATGAATACTCCTAAAATCAATGTTATCGACGACCCTGAACTAAACGCCTTTGCCAGTGGAATTGATGAAAAATCCTATACGGTTACTCTCACCACAGGGATCATAGAAAAACTCGATGACGGAGAACTGGAAGGAGTCATCGGACATGAACTTACTCATATTCGCAACAAAGACACGCGCCTGCTCATTGTGTCCATCATTTTTGTAGGCATTCTGGCAACACTAGCATCTATTCTGTGGCACGTACTGTACTTCGTACCGGTAAGACGTTCCAATGGAAAAAACGGAGCTTTCATTATGGGAGCCATGATTGTTGCACTCATCTGTTGTGGCATAGGATATTTCTTCACTATGCTTACACGCTTTGCCATTTCCCGTAAACGTGAATTTATGGCCGATGCAGGAGGGGCAGAGCTCACCGGTAATCCATTGGCACTAGCATCTGCCTTGCGCAAAATCTCGGCAGAGCCAGGACTTACCAAAATAAAGCGCGATGATGTAGCTCAATTATTTATTTATCATAAATTAAGTGGCGGTAATATTTTCAATCACCTTTTCAGCACTCATCCGGATATTAACGAGCGTATCCACATCCTCGAACAATTCTGAATCTCTGTTAAAAAAATATTCATCACATTTTATTATAAGAATCACCTGATTCTGATTTTCAGACTCGAAAGAAATAGTTCTTTCGAGTTTTTTCTTCATTGCACTATCTGCAATATTCTCGGCAAAATCTTTTATAGCATCAACGCTTAACGGAATAATTATACTTCCATCATCTTGAGCAAAACATAAATTATCGGTCAAATCAATAATTCACCAATCATTTATATTCTGATCTTTCTCATAAAATATTCAGCTGTATCCGATTCTCCCCCTAAAAGAATAATTTCTTGTTTTGACTCGTCAATGGCCATATTCTGATAGTTCTGATTTAATTCTATCATTTTTACAGGTTTTCCCGCCCAATCGAATATGAGAATTTTATCTCCTCCATAAACATTCTCCTTTGTTCTTATTTTACCCGAGTAAAGACAAATACAATATTTTTCGGTTGCTTTTATTGCCACAAATCCGGTTATGTTTTTATCTGTAAAAGTCACAGACATGTTTTCTTTGTCGGTAGAATCCTTATATTGAGGAAAAGCAAAAACATATTCCTTTACTATAGTCGGATTTTTCATATCTTGCAAATCATAAAAAGCTATGGATTCTCCCCAATAACTACCGACTGCCAATATTTGTTTTGTAGATTGAAATGCCAATAAACTTTGATATGCAAAACCGTTTTCAACATCTGTATATTTTTTATTCGAATTCTCTTGTGGATAAATTCCAAAAGTTGTCACAACTTTTCCCTTATCGTCAAACAAAGCAATACGTTTTTCTTTAATCAGACCGGTTCCGGCAATACACCTTTTATTGAGAGGAATTGCCTGAAATATAGATGTAACAATTGGATTAGTTTGGATTTTCACTTGATAATTACTCTTTTCAAGATTATTCAGTTTGCTAAAATCCATATAGACCATCGTTCCAAGATCCGAATCCCAAAACATCAGATTATGATTATCAGAAGTCATGGAAGAAAAAAACAAATATTCATCCGGTCCTGTACCTCTATGGATATAATCACCTTGATATTTCCCATTTTTCAAACTAAAAGCAGAAACTATAGTCGGTAAATTCATGTTGGCTAAGAGCAATGAACCGTTGGTACACTCCATCATATAGGGAGAGCGTATACTATCATCCTCAAATGTAAAATTCACTTCTTTCATTTTTTCCTTTTTCTGAAAGAGATCGTCAAAAGAAGTATATTGCTTGTCTTTACTATTATTACAAGATGCAAAAAGCAATAAGGCTAACAATATTAGAATGGTATCTAACTTTTTCATATACTTATATATAATGTGTTTTTATTTAATTTCATAAGGCATGAGATAGGGTCCATATTTTTTAGTAATAGACATCGTTATCAATATTAGGAAACTGTAACATAATACAAAAATAAGAGTTATAATGCTAATAATCTAGTTTTTAATAATTTTATAATTAAATATTCATATTCCCTTCGGAATTATTTTTTGGTTCATAAAGATCAGCGACAAGTATTGTGTGGCAACGTCGGCAAAGATAGCATCTTCTTTTTTGTAAAAATCCGAAGAGTTCCAATAACATCCGACAACGTCCAATAAAGTCCGACAAGTTCCAAAGAGTTCCGACAAAATCCCGAAACTCAGGAAACTTTTGAAGAGCAGGAGGCCGGTATGAAAAAACATGCCCAGCCGGGGAAAAAGCCATGCCCGGCCGAGACGGCACGGATAGGCATCCGTCTCTCCTTGGCTGGGCATGTTTTTCAGTCTGAATTTCAATATTTTACGAAGCCGTTATTCCGTAAAAAGAATATAAACGG
>CAZKSK010000313.1:0-3105 GCA_964555225.1 uncultured Bacteroides sp. | reverse complement strand
CTTCATAAAATCATATTCATTGGCCATGCTCCACCACACATTCTTATAAGCTGCAAAGCGAGCTATAATGTAATCTATATACATATCCTCCGTCTCACGATCCAGTTCACTGAATCCCCATCGGTCATACGGATGAAAAACAATCAAATCCGCCTGTATGCCCAAATCGTCCAACTGTCCGATACGTTTTTCTATATTTCTGAAGAATGCAGGATTCAAACGAGAATAATCCCAATTTTTCAACGGTTTGCCCTCAAAAGGATAAAACTTAGGTTCGTTGTTATTCCAATCATAACTTTTCGGAAAAATACACATACGCATCTTATTAAAATATCCCTCTTTGAGGGTTTTCAAAGTGACTTCCGCCAAACTGTCGCCTTGATGTACCCAGGCATAACAGGTAGTTCCGAAAGGATAATATGGACTTCCGTCGGCGTAAGCGAAATTGAACGTATCCTTTACTGCCACATAACCATGGTTTCCTTTCTTTGCCGGAATGCACACAAAACGTCCTTTTTTATTGTTCAGTCTACTTATATTGCATGAAGTAAAATAAATCCATTTTCCTTCTTTTGAAGGCATAAAGCGAATCTTATAAATACCGTTCCCGTCATAAAATCCCGGGACAGACACCGATTCTATGCCATTAGTAAATGTTCCGGAAAGTTTCACATCTTTAAAAGGATTCCCCTTTACCGGACCATTCAAAGTGACTTCGAAAATTTTCCATTTTTCAACATTTACCTGAGCAAAAAGACTGCAAAAGCAAAAGAACATAAGGAATAGTGCTAATTTTGTTTTCATAGTTATATTTATATTAATTTGTTTTCAGAAATTCACCTTACGTGCAGCCAACAACAATGTTGGAAAAGAACTTGAAGGACAACATTCTTGTTTCACAAAAAATTCAAAGCCTGTTTCTGACAATGCTTCCTTTAGCATCTTTTCATCCAGATAATGAAGTGGTACCTTACTCCCGTTCTTAACTGAAACTAAATGAGATTGCCTTTCCTCCTCCGAAACAGTGGCTTTGTGGTTGGAAACGAACCATCCTCCTTTCGTCATCGAAGTATTTACTTTTTTCAAAAAATTCTTTAAGTCTTCTTTTTCATTATAACGATATAAAAAGTTCGAAATGAAAAACAAATCATATTCCTCACCGAAAGTTTCTCCGGCATTAAAATCGAAACCATTATATATGATCCTATCAGAAACATTATTTCTGCTTCTCAAAGTCAAAGCCATGTTGCATACCTCAGGTAAATCGAAAACATAAGAATACAAATCTTGATTTTTTTCTATGATAGCTTCAGAATAATATCCTATGTTTCCGGCAAAATCAATCATCTTATGACACTCCTCAAAATTCGGTAAAGAAGCAATAAAAGAAGCTACCTCCTTACCGGGACCTGATAACACATTTTTACGCATTTCAAGAATGCTTTTTTCATCATTCCATTTTCTATGGGGATTTGCAGAATCATTCATAAATAAAGTATTTTCTATTAAACATTCTATTTTTAGCCTAAAGCTATATATACAAAGATACATATAATCCCGTTAATTGCAATTATAATGCCAAGTATCTCTTTCAACGATCACTAAATAAGCCACAAATTATTTGCCTATCTCAATAATTTTAGCGAATATTGCAATAAATAAGACTCATCACGATAAAGCATCCGTTACTTTAGAGCCCTATCATTATAAGAATAACAAATTAACATTAAAATGGATGATTATATAACACCGCCTAACCATACAAACTTTTTAGCTAAAAAGTTATTTGATGAAATAGGCGAGATTGCTGATGGTTCAATTGCTCATATGGGAGCTAATGGAGGTGGTCCAATCAAGCAACATACACATTCCCACAATCATTTGTTCATTGTAGTAGAAGGAGAAGCTAAACTTCTATTAGGTGATAAGGAAATAATATTAAAAAAAGAAGAATCCTATCTGGTCAATGGTAATATTCCCCATTCTCTATGGAATAATATCGATAAGACGACAACTGTAATAGGAATAACTATCAAATAGATACATCCTTATAGAATGACCATAACGACCCGTAAAGAAGGAACACTACAATATAAGGGCATTGTATCGCCGTTCATTATAAGAAAAACGGAAGAAATCAATATAAATGTTGCTACATCACCTCACCGGCATAATTATTATACCTTATTATGGTCTTTCAATAAAGCAGGACGCCATGTCGTCGATACACAAAGTTATCCGTTCTCTCCTCAAACGATCTGGTTCATTGCTCCGGGAGAAGTACATTGCATTGAACCTCCCCAGCCACAAGGAATAATGATACAATTTATTCCGGAATTCTTTTCTACTAAATTAACCAATGAAGATTTTCTATCCCGTTTGGATTTGTTCCGTTCACATGGACATCCTATTGTTCTTTCCGATAGTAGTTCAAAGATTCTAATGTCATATTTAATAGCAATGACAGATGCTTTTTTCTCATCAGATCCTTTTCGTATGGACTCAATAGAAGCCTATCTCAAATTATTCCTAATTGAATGTAATAAATTGCTTCCCCAACAAAATAAGATAGTAACCGACGAGAAATACCAACATCCGGCTATTGCGACTTTCAAAAAAATGGTAACAGAGCACTTGCACGAATGGCACAAGGTTAATAATTATGCAGAAGCCATGTGTTTGTCATCACATTATTTATCTGAATTATTCAAACAAATTACCGATCAATCGCCCAAAGAATATATATCAACACAACTGATTGCAGAAGCTAAGCGAATGGCCCTATTCTCCGGATTATCCCTGAAAGAAATAAGTTTCAGTTTAGGCTTTGAAGACTCGACTCATTTCAGCCGCTTTTTCAAAAAACGAACTGGTATTTCATTTCAAAATTTCCGTCGCACAATTATAATATAACTCCTTTTTTGACATTTCTTACGACTCTTTTGTCATTGAATATATCACAGGATATTCATAGCTTTGCATCCAAAATAAAACAATAGAAAATGAAAAATA
Organism: uncultured Bacteroides sp.; assembly: GCA_964555225.1. Lineage (GTDB taxonomy): Bacteria > Bacteroidota > Bacteroidia > Bacteroidales > Bacteroidaceae > Phocaeicola_A. Next base: position 93 of record CAZKSK010000313.1, on the reverse strand, counting down.
ATGATGCAATGACAGTACCCCAAAAACCACAAACCTTTAAAATCGGGATATATTCATTAGGACATCTTGTTAATGATTTATATATGAATCAGA
>CAZKSK010000312.1:0-3107 GCA_964555225.1 uncultured Bacteroides sp. | reverse complement strand
CTCTTCATCGCCAGCTCTGATCGGTTTCAATTTTGTTGGTAGTGCTCCGCTTAGAAGGTGCGAATATGTTGAAAAGCCATCATGAAAAGTATATGTCGGCACTTTCAATACTCTCACATTAGAAAGACACGTACTCAAGAAGGTGTCTTCGCCGCGAGCCCCAGGAGGATTGTAAAACGGGTAATCGATACTTGATGAATTTAAGTTTAAGAAAAGATTGGAGCCTGATATGAACTTTGCGTTATTTGTTTCGGGCACTTCCGTGCATTTTTTCTCATTCAATATTGTTTCATCACAATATGTAAGGCCTCCATTGAGCATTTTTTGCTTTATGGAATCCCAGCTTATAATGTCATTACTAATGGTCTCAATAAATAGCCTGAAATCTTCTTCTTTCAAGTCATCATTGAATGAGATTTGAGGAATTGGCGACACATAACCACAGTGATGTCCATGAGTTATTCCAGCCCCTTCTATATGCTTCAAATGGGTTGCAAGTACCGATTGTCCTTTCCAGACCAGCCCATCAGATGTATCTATTGCTGCAACCGGATATTCATCATCGTCTATGTAAAGAAGATAATCCATTTTGTTTTTAATGGCAAAAAACATAATTGCATTGCGCTTTTTACCATAACCTTCCCCAAACAACAACTCAGCCTCATATTCGCTGATAATACCAGCGTTGACTAGAGCGTTGGCTTCCTGTTTAATTGTGTTGTCTCCGATAAATAATGGAAACTCCAGCATGTCCAGGATTCTTTGATCCAAATTTCTATAATCCTTGGGTTTAGTATTTTTGTATTTTAGATCATAAGCAACATATAGGTGCAAACGAATATTCTCATCACTGGCTATACCTGACTCATACCAGTTCTCTGCGTATGTCCTGGCCACTCTCCTAAAATTTTTTCTGCCCGTTGCAAATCCAATCCCAATATTCTTAATATCACTGCCCATAACAGCACCTCACTTACATATAAACTTCAGACGCCCATTCAAAAATGAAATTTTGGTTTCAAACAATTTTATGTTTTTGTGTTACTTATAGCGGAATGAAATTTCCGCCCGTGTAAAGCGTTTATAATTCTTGATCAGTTTACTGATCTTTGATCTTTCAAATGTTAATAATGATATTGCTTCCCATAAAAATACCCAACCGCCGACAATAACGATTTCAGTCAATGTATAAATTATGATACTATTCCTTGAGGTCACCCCCAAATATGACGAGGTCAAAAGAGCGGCTGAGATCAGCAGATAAATGATCGCATTTTTTATGATCGATCTGATCTTGTTCTTTTCTAGTTCGATGTAAAAGTTATAAAAGGTTTTGAACCACGACATGATGATTCGTTCTCTTTCTTCGTTTCTGGTCTCTTCCGCTAAATAAAAACAAATGTCTATATTATTTGCCATCGGTATATCATCAATCGAATCTTCAAGAAAACACAGCAATTCGGGATGAATGTCCTTCCTCTTAAATGGGGCATGGTCCCAATCGTTGAATATTCCGACATAGTTTGTCAATGAAACTTCTATAATATAGTTCCCGTTATGCGGATTTTTTTCGTAAATTTTCTCGAGCAAACTACTTGTATTGCTCACAAGTATCACCTCATTTATTCAAAACAGTATCTTACTTTTTATTGCGAAATCTACTAATATCGTCATTCGATCCCATGATAGTGATTGTGGCTTCGCGTTCTATAAGCGTATTTGCATCAGGAATGATATTAACGTTGCTTCCGCCTCTTACAGCAAGCACGTTAATACCGTATTTTGCTCGCGCGTTAAGCTCGCCAAGAGTACGACCATACCAAGAGTCGGGAGGGGTTACGCTAGTTATGCTGTAATCCGGTGAAATTTCAATCATATCAAAAAAATTATCCGCAACGAGATTTCGAGCCGCCTTCATACCAATATCCTTTTCAGGTAAAATCACTTTATCCACGCCTATTTTATACAGGATTTTCTCCTGAAAGTCGTCTTGCGCCTTTACAAGAATAAATTTTGTTCCCAACTCTTTGAGCAAAACGGTCACCATGATACTGACCTGTATGTTTGAGCCCACCGCGACTACTGCCGCGTCAAACTTCCTTATGTCCATTGATTTCAAAAATTCTTCACTTGTAATATCAGCCTGTACCGCATGTGTAATACGCCTGGAAAACTCATTAACAATTTTCTCGTCTCCATCAACTCCCAAAACCTCATAACCCAAATCGTACAGTGTTTGTGCCACACTCATTCCGAATCTTCCCAGTCCCAAAACAATAAAAGATTTCATATAATTATCTCCTATCCAACCGTGATTTTTCCTTCCGGGCATCTGTATGTTACGTTATCTTTTGCTTGCATAGACATAAAGGCGGCAAATGCAGTTATAGTCCCAACTCTACCGAGCAGCATGGTTATGACTAGTTGAATTTTACTGATGTCGCATAAATCGGGCGTTATTCCTGTGGACAAACCAACGGTTCCAAAAGCTGATGTGGCTTCAAAAAGAGTCTGCAAAAGGCTTCCCTCGTTGTTAATCAGCAAAACGATTGTTGTAATCATAATAAGTGTTAAGCTCAATATGAAAATGGACACTGCCTTGTTTATGATGTCGGTCGAAATTCTTTTCTTAAAGACCTGAACGTCATTTCGACCACGGAGAAAAGCGGCAACAGTCAGTACTAAAACAAAAAATGTTGTTGACTTTATTCCTCCCGCTGTTGATCCCGGTGCCGCACCTATAAACATAAGGATTATGGTTATTAAGCATGACACAACATTCATTTTATCAATTGATAGCGAATTGAACCCTGCCGTTCTGGCTGAAACAGAATGAAAAAACGCGTTTAAAAGCTTAATATGAAGCGGAAACTCTTTCATTGTATTATTGGACTCAAAAATCATATACGCGACAGTTCCGGCGGTAATTAGTATAAGAGTCATTATTAAAACAACCTTCGTATGCAACGAAAATCTTGAGAACTTTCTTTTTTCAGCGACATCGTTCCAAACAATAAAGCCTAACCCGCCGACTATTATAAGCATCGCCGTTGTCAGTAGCATGAGGTAGTCATGATTAAAACCCGTGAGGCTTGTAAACTTGTCTG
>CAZKSK010000311.1:0-3119 GCA_964555225.1 uncultured Bacteroides sp. | reverse complement strand
TAAAATTAAAAATAAAGAATTATGAACCTGATGATAAAGATCTTTTCAAATGGTACAAAAACCAAACTGTATTACAGGAAAGTAACAATCCAATATTAACGAAAATAGCCACAGCAGAGGATTATGCGGCCATTTTTTATTGTACTATTGCAAATCCTGCTTTCCCTGATTTAACTCTTTTAAGTGAACATATTCGAACTTACGCAACAGAAAGTTCAGCGGATTCATTTCTATTATATGAGATCAGAAGAGTATACCCTCAACTGGAAGAAATCTGGACAGATCCTTTTGTAACAAAATGGCCTGGAGTCACTTTCGAAAACGGGAAAGTCACCGCTCTCGACTTATCCGGCTTAAACCTCGAAGGCGATATTTCCGACTACTTTGCCGATTTTGATTCGTTAAAATGGCTAAACCTTGCGAATAATCAATTCAGTGGAAACTTGTCTTCGCTGTTTGAGAAAGAAGATTTGCAAAAATCCCTGATTTCTGAGAATTCGACCCTGGATTATCTGAATATCGCCAATAATTATTTCACATTTGCCGATTTGGAAACCGATGCAAGCGAATTGAATTCCATCGGTGAATTTATCTATTCTCCGCAGGCAACGATTGGAGTAAAGAAAGATACTTCTGTTTATAAACATGAAAGTATAAAACTCGAATTCCCCGGTTACATTCCTGCGACAAATGACTATTACACCTGGTTAAAGAATGGTTCGGCGCTCGATAATTCGAATTTATTATCGTACACCCTAGAAAATGCCGCTTATGCCGACAGCGGCTTTTACACACTTTCGGTAAAAAATTCGCTTTTCCCTGAGCTTACCTTGAAATCGGATACTATAACCATGAAAGTTCTTACTCCGGTTGGAACCCGGGATATTTCTTTATCAGAAATAAAACTTTATCCCAATCCGGCAGATGAAAAAATATTTATCGACATGAATAACCGGCAAACCAATCTGAAAATATTCAACGATGCAGGAATTCAGGTTTATGAAGAAAAATCCTGTCAATCGAGTTGGCTGGACATAAAAGGTTATTCCCCGGGGATTTATATTTTCAGGTTTGAAAACGAAACTTCGGGAAGAATGAGCCGGAAAGTGGTAATTGAGTAGTAAGCAAATAACTTTATTACCCCTTTCAAAAGATTTTGTCATAAAACCTTAATGTTATTTTGTCGAAAATTAAAGTTTTCAGCAAAGAAATCTTGAACATAAACTTTTGCTATTTTAGCTGGAGTATAAATCTAACCCTTTATACCTATTTCACTCGAATAAATAATTCAAAAAGTTCACTTATGAAAATCAGGATCCTCATTACCACGCTAGCTGCGTTGTTAATAATGATGCATATTTCTCATGCACAGAACACCTATATTCCTGACGATAACTTCGAAAAGGCATTAATTGATTTGGGTTACGATTCGGGAGTCTTGAACGATTTGGTTCCTACCTCAAACATTAGCTCGTTAACTTATTTAAACATATCATTCAGAAATATCACTGATTTAACCGGGATAAAAGACTTTACTGCACTTGAAACACTGTATTGCAGCAACAACTTGCTTACTACGGCTGATTTCAGCTCAAATCAGGAACTTTCCAGATTATCTGTTGACAATAACAGGCTAACCGAAATTCTGCTGAATTCAAATCCAAAACTAAGAGTTCTTGAATGCAGTTATAATCAATTAACCGGACTAAATCTGGCTTCCTGTAACGGACTTGTCGAGTTACGTTGCATCGGCAACCACTTAATTACACTGGATGTGTCAGCGAATACTGAACTACAATGGCTAACTTGTCAAGAGAATAAACTTACTGAATTGAATCTTCAAAACGGAAATAATAGCAATTCGTATTTGGATGCCAGGGATAATCCTGATCTGTTTTGTATCCAGGTCGATAATGTTGACTCATCTTATACCTATATGGATTGGCATAAGAATCCCTATACCGGATATTCCTTAGATTGTTCGAACTACAAAATAGAAATGACTTATATCCCTGACAATAATTTTGAACAGGCTTTAATAGATCTGAACCTCGACTTTAAATCCTCTCCCGATGACTCAATACCAACCATTTCGGTTAAGTATTTAAAAGGGCTCAACCTGGATTTCAAGAACATTGAAGATTTAACGGGACTGGAGAATTTTCTTTGGCTCGAATATTTTTCATGTATCGGGAACGAGCTTTCAAGCCTAAACCTAACAGCAAATGAAAAACTTAAAATCCTGACTTGTCAGGAAAATAAACTGACTGAAATCCTATTCGGTAATAATTCAGAGTTAGTTGAAATAGCCTGCTCCAACAATCAAATTGCAAATTTAAATGTGCACGGATTAACCAATCTTGAAAGATTGTTCTGCTACAACAACAATTTGGTTGATCTTAATCTTGAGAATAACAGACGGCTAACTTTTCTGGAAGCTTACAACAATCAATTAACAAGTCTTAATTTGAAAAATGGGAATAATGATAACATGACTATTGATGTAAGAAACGAAAATTTATTTTGCATTGAAGTAGATGACCCCAATGCTGCAAACAAAAAAGACGGAATTTGGCTGAAATACGGATACACCACATATGTCGAAAATTGTAACGACTTTAAAATGGTGATGGCCTATGTGCCTGATGACAAATTTGAACAGGAATTAATCAACCAGTCGTACGATTTTGGGCCGCTTAACGATTCCGTTCCTTTAGCCGGATTGCAAACTTTAAAAATATTACGATTAGGTGGTTCCGGTATTAAGGATTTAATCGGGTTAAGCAATTTTGAATCGATGGAATATTTTGAATGTCCCTCTAATCCTTTAGAAAATATAGATCTTAGCTCAAATAAAAATTTAAAATACCTCGATTGCCGCAGCTGCTATTTGGATAGTTTGGATTTATCGAACAACCGCTTATTGGAAACAGTTTTTTGTTCAGACAATAATCTTACTTTTTTGGATTTAACAGCAAACGATTCGCTTGCGTATTTGATTTGCAAAGGTAATTATCTACAAAATATCGATTTGTCTTCAAACAAAAAGCTGAGGACTGTTGATTGCTCCAGAAATGTACTCACGAACATAAACATTCAAAACAGGAATAACGACAATC
>CAZKSK010000310.1:0-3150 GCA_964555225.1 uncultured Bacteroides sp. | reverse complement strand
TAAGATAATTCTGTAATTCGGTTTTATAACTGTCTGAAATAGGAATATAATTCTTTCCAAATACAATTCGACCTCTGTCTATAATTTTTATCTTACTTTTTTGCACGATATATGAACGATGTACACGAATAAAACGAGAAGAAGGCAAACGTTCTTCCATGGCTTTCATACTGATAAGAGAGAGAATAGGGCGAGGGTTCTCTTCTGTATATATTTTTATATAGTCCTTTAACCCTTCTATATAAAGAATATTGTTAAGTTCTACTTGAATTAATTTATAATCACTCTTCACATAAATTGTATCCATATCTTCTTTTGATAAATCTTCAATAGAAGAGTCTCCTTTCTGTAAAGTAAGTTCAAACCATTGCAATGCTTTGTTTGCCGCACCTAAAAAATCATTATAACTGATAGGTTTAAGCAAATAATCAAGTGCATTTACCCGATAACTATCAAGTGCATACTGACTGAACGCTGTTGTAAAAACGATACGGGTTTCAGCTCCGATAATCTTGGAAAATTCCAAACCGCTTAGTTCCGGCATTTGAATATCCAAAAATAAAAGATCAATTTTATTTTCCTGTATTTCTTTTATTGCTGCTACCGCACTTGAATAACGACCTACCAAATTTAGAAAAGGTGTTTTATTTACATAACTTTCCAATAAATCAAGCGCCAAAGGCTCATCATCTATTAATGCACAATTTAATATCATATATTTTTATTTTATTTTGTTTGAATAGTCAATATTGACGAATATATGTTTCCATCTTCACTCACGTGCTTTATCCATTGATATTTATCCGGATACATTAACTCAAGCCTCTTTCTCACTTGTTCCAGCCCAATACCACTTCCACTCTTATCAGCTATACTCTTAGGAAAATTACTATTTCGTATATCACAACAAACTTCACCCTCTTCGTTTTCACCTATTTTTATCTGAATAAAACTCGGTTCTGTAGGGCTTATTCCATGCTTAAACGCATTTTCAATAAGAGAAATAAATATTAAAGGAGCTATTTTTGTCTGACTATTCGGTCTAATATCTATTGAGACATCAACTTTTACTTCTTTAGACAACCTTATTTTCATTAATTCAATATAGTTCAATATAAAGTCCGTTTCTTTACTCAATACCACATATGATTGCTGATTATCGTATAAAACATGACGTAATAACTTACTCAACTCTTGTACTGCTTCCTGAGCCCTGTCACTATTAAAAGCTATTAAAGCATATATATTATTTAAGGTATTCAATAAAAAATGAGGATTCAGCTGACTACGCAAATTCTTCAGTTCAGCCTCTGAACGACTTTTTTCAGCTTCCTGACGTGCCGCTTCTGCTTTTGCCCACTGTTGACTCATACGAATAGCTGCTGCTAATCCGGCAGTTACAGCCATCATAAAAAGATTTTGAATAAAAAAGATCCAACGTATATCAAACAAATGGCGTGGCCCCGGATGTGAAGGTCCATGTCCCAAAAAATGCATAAAGAAAGTCAAACTAATACCCATCAATAAAATTAAGACGATATTGACTATTATATATCTGTTAGTTTTTTTATTCAACAGCAATTTAGGTATCAATTCAAAATAATTGATATAAAAGATTATACAGAAAGCCAATGGATTGACACAATGACGTACATATTCCATCCAATCGACTCCATTTCCTTGGCGATCAATAAACAGAATAGGGAAAAAGAAAATCATTACCCACGTAATAATATGTATAGGTACTTCCAATGAATGATTATGTGATGAAAAAATATTCTTCATAATTTTTTATTCGACTCGAATATAATTCTTTTTTTAATATAAAGACCTCTTTCCCATAAAAAAGAGAAAAGAGGTCTATCTTATTTTTCAATAATCATTCATAACGAATAGCTTCAATAGGATCAAGATTCGCTGCTTTTTTAGCTGGATACCAACCGAAAAATACACCGATAAACGTACAAACACCAAAACTAAGCAGTATACTCCATAATTCTATATATATAGGCATACTAGCTGCTATTTTAATCAAATAGGCTGCCCCGATACCAAAAAATACTCCGATTATACCACCGGTAACACTTAATAAAGCCGCTTCTATTAAAAATTGAATTAGTATATCTATTCCACGAGCACCAACCGACATACGCAAACCAATCTCACGAGTCCGCTCCGTTACGGAAACATACATAATATTCATAATTCCTATGCCACCTACAATTAACGATATTCCAGCCACACTACCTAACAATATTGTCAATAAACTCATAGTTGAACTCATCATACTCGAGATTTCTTCTTGACTTCTGATAGTGAAATCATCTTCATCAGCTTCAGTAATATCCGTAGCATCTTTCAACTTATGATCACGACGAAGAATATCGGTAATATCATCAATAGCTTTTGGAGTTATATCCTCTGTCAATGCTGAACAGTTAATACCACTCAAATAAGTCTGAGCTAGCAAACGTTTCATTACTGTAGTATATGGAGCCAATGCTAAGTCATCCTGATCCATTCCCATGGAATTTGTTCCTTTTGATTCCAATACACCAACAACTCGGAACGGAATATTCTTAATACGTATGACGTGACCGACTGGATCACTTCCATCAGGAAAAAGATTGTCCACAACAGTTTTCCCTACAACACAGACCTTTGCTGCTGTTTTAATATCTTGTTCGGTAAACATATCCCCATCAGCAACTTTCAACTGACGGATAGTCAAATAATCCTGATTTACTCCATATAGAGTGGAGGGTGCATTATTATTGCCATTGACAAATTGACCGGATGAACTTACAGTAGGACTAATGGCTGCAATATATTTAGCTTCATCACGAATATGTTCAAAATCTTCAATTTTCAAGGTTTGCATACTACTTGCATCTTGTCTCACTCCACCAGGTCCTCTATCGTCTCCCGGTTGAATCATGATCATATTAGAACCCATCTCACTTATTTGTTTCTTAATACTTCGTTTAGAGCCCTGTCCGATAGCCAACATGGCAATTACCGAAGCAACTCCAATAATAATACCCAAAGCTGTTAAGAAAGAACGCATTTTGTTAGAAAAAATGGCTCTGAGAGCAATTTTAAAAAGGTTTGTTCCATTCATAACTATATTCCTCCATTAATTATTCTGTG
>CAZKSK010000309.1:0-3156 GCA_964555225.1 uncultured Bacteroides sp. | reverse complement strand
GTCTTCTATCGTACCGTAGGGAGATGATTTGCTTACAAAACCACGTTCTGACGTCGGGGAATACTGTCCTTTGGTTAGTCCGTAAATACGATTGTTTAGCAGAATCATGTTTAAGTCGACATTACGACGAATAGCATGGATAAAATGATTACCACCAATTGCTAAACCGTCACCATCACCACTGATTTGCCAAATTGTTAAATGGGGATTAGCTACTTTGACACCTGTGGCAACAGCAGCAGCACGACCATGTACGGTTTGCATCCCATAGGTATTCATGTAATAAGGTAAACGACTTGAGCTTCCGATGCCTGAGATAACTGCAATATCATGAGGTGCAACACCTATTTCTGCCATAGCTTTGTGTAATGATGCCAAAAAGAAATGATCACCGCAACCCGGGCACCAGCGGGGTTGTCCTTTTTTATAATCTTTTGCTGTATATTCGCTCATAGTTTATTCCTCCATAATTTTAGTGAAAGCTTTTATTAATTCTTCTACGACAAAAGGTTGTCCTTTAACTTCGTTAAATTGATATGGATTGAATTTGTTGACTTTCATTTTGAGATAACCGGCAAATTGTCCCATATTTTGTTCTACTACAACAGTTTTCTTATATTTTTTTAATACGTCGGCCGTGTTTTTAGGAAGAGGGTTGATATATTCAAAATGTGCTAATGCAGTTTTCTTTCCAGATTTATTCATTTCTTCCATGGCAGAATACAAGTGACCATAAGTACCGCCAAATCCTACAATAAGGAGGTCAGCATTTTCTGTATCTCCTTGAACTTCAATGTCGGGAACTTCGATGTTAGCGATCTTTTGCGCACGAAGTTTTGTCATCAGATTATGATTTTCCGGGTCTGTAGATATAGCTCCGGTTTCATTATTTTTTTCAAGACCACCAACGATGTGGGTAAAGCCTTTTGTTCCAGGAACCGCCCAATAACGTGATCCATCTTTTGTTCTCATATAAGGAGTCCAATTTTCGGCCATTTCAGATTTAACGTATTTAGGCTTTATTTCCGGATAATCTTTTAAATCAGGTAATTTCCATGCAGAGGATCCGTTTGCGATGAATGCATCGGTGAGTAAAATAACAGGAGTCATATGTTCCAATGCTATCTTACAGGCCATAAATGCTGCATCGAAGCAGTTTGCAGGGGAAGTTGCCGCAATTACCGGCATAGGACTTTCACCACTACGGCCTACTAAGGCTTGTAGTAAATCTGTTTGTTCTGATTTTGTTGGCAAACCTGTTGATGGTCCACCTCTTTGTACATCAATTATTACTAAAGGCAATTCTGTGATTACGGCAAGATTTATAACTTCTGATTTTAGGCAGATGCCGGGGCCGGATGTAGAGGTTACTGCTAAAGCTCCGGCAAACGCTGCACCTAAAGACGAAGCGCAACCGGAAATTTCATCTTCACATTGCATGGTGACAATGCCTAAAGATTTATGTTTTGCCAGCTCATGGAGTATATCTGTGGCTGGTGTTATTGGATAGGATCCCAAAAATAATTTTAAATTTGCTTTTTCTGCTGCAGCAATTAAACCATAAGAAGTGGCTTTATTACCACTGATGTCCATATAGAGTCCTTTAGGTTTTTCACCCTTGGTTTCTACTTTGTATGTGTGATCGACAGACGCATGAATATTGTGTCCGTAATTATATCCTGCATGGATAACTTTAATATTAGATTCTGCTATAGCAGGTTTTTTGGCAAATTTTTCGCGAAGCATTTTCTCAGCAATAGATATATCGCGATTGAAGAGCCAGCATACTAAACCGAGAGCAAACATATTTCGACTTTTTAAGATCGTTTTATTATCCATTCCGGTATCAACCAAACAATCTTTAACCATTTGTGAAATAGGCGCGGCAATGACATCGTTTTTAATGCCCATTTCTTCTATGGGATTTTCTGTTGTAAATTCAGCTTTTTCCAAGTCGTTTTTTTGAAAAGAGTCTGTATCCATAATGATACATGCCGTTGTTTTACAGAATTTATATTGTGTCTTCAGAGCTGCAGCGTTCATTGCTACCAATACATCACATTTGTCACCTGGAGTATAAACTTTTTTTGCTCCTATATGAATTTGAAAACCTGATACACCTGTAAGTGAGCCTTGCGGAGCACGAATATCTGCCGGATAATCCGGAAAAGTACTAATATCATTTCCTACAGTTGCGGAAATGTTGGAAAACATGTTACCGGCCAACTGCATACCGTCACCTGAATCACCCGAGAAGCGAACAACCACCTGATCTAGTTCTCTTACTTCCAATTTCTCTGCCATTTTATTTTTATTAATATTATGTTTAAGTTGGGTATGCAAAGGTCGCTAAGTTAAGTGAAAAATCAAAACTTTTTATTATTTTCTTTTACTTTTTACTTTAATAGTAAATCTTTATACTCAATAAATTCATTTTGAAATGTATTTATCTAATATCCAGTAATATTGTTTGTATATTTATTTTTTTGCTTACAATTTATTTTGTTATAAACAGAGTTCTTCTCTATTTGAAATATTGGAAAGAGAAGCGTTTCATTTCGATAGTTTTCGGGTATTTTATTTAAAGGAAGAAAAGAAATTAAAAAAAATTGTATCTTTGCAGTCGAAAAAGAATGCCCCTGTAGTTCAACGGATAGAATAGTGGTTTCCTAAACCATAGATCCGAGTTCGATTCTCGGCAAGGGTACAAAAAAGGCTGTGTTATTAACACAGCCTTTTTTGTTGTTATATATTATTATTTATGCGTTAACTTTTTTGGTTGTAGGTGCTTCTTCTTTTATAACTTTTTTACCCAAAGTTAAATAAGCAATAGGAGCAGCTATAAATATGGAAGTTAAAGTACCAATAACAACACCTAGAATCATGGCGAATGCAAAACTTCTGATGCTTTCGCCTCCTAACAGGAATATACACAACAATACGATTAAAGTTGTAGCTGAGGTATTGATAGTACGTGCCAATGTTTGATTCAATGAATCATTGAACAATGTAAAATGGTCACGTTTAGGGAATAAATGCAAATTTTCACGGATACGGTCGAATACAACCACTTTGTCATTTATAGAGTAACCGATGGCTGTCAGAATAGCTCCAATAAATGTTTGGTCTATTTCCAGAGAAAATGGAACCCATCCA
>CAZKSK010000308.1:0-3168 GCA_964555225.1 uncultured Bacteroides sp. | reverse complement strand
GTAATCAATGTATGCCATAGTTATTGTTGTATTTTTAAATAATTGTATAGCAAAGGAAATGCCAATCAAGGATTTATGGCAGTTAAAAACAAAATTAATCTAAAAAATACATTTAATTCAAAAAATGAATATATATTTGCAATAAAGAAAAGAAAATCATATTGATGAAAGGAATATTTAAATATTATGAGCGGAAACGAGTTCTTCTATGTACAATCATTATGTTTCTTTTTTTTACAGCACCTTTTCTTTCTGTTTATTCTCAGAAAAAAGCTCCTATACTCATTGTAAGTTCATATAATCCGGAAGCGGCAAGTATGTCCAATTGTATTTCTAATTTTATGGATGCCTATAAAATGAAAGAAGATGATCGCGCTATTATTGTGGAGAACATGAATTGTCGTGCTCTGTCTGAATCGTCGCAATGGGTAAAAGTTATGGGGTCTATCCTTTCCAAATATGAGAATATGGAAATGAAACCAGCTATTATGATTTTACTTGGACAAGAGGCGTGGATATCTTATCTTTCTCTGCCAATTTCCAGTTTAAAGGAAATTCCTGTCATGTGTGGTATGGCCAGTAGCGAAGTTGTTCGTCTACCTGATGGTAATTTTGATCCTTCGGAAATTGAACCTCAATGCTATGATATTATGCCTTATGTAAAGAAATATAATGTAGTAGGAGGATTTCTTTATAAATATGATTTGGAGAAAAACATACAATTAGTTAAACAATATTATCCGGAAACAAAGCAACTTGCACTCATGACAGATAATAGTTGTGGAGGTCTTTGTCTACATGCATATTTTAATTCTGTAATGTTGAAGCATCCTGAATATAAATATATTCCTTTGGATGGACGGAAACATACTGTTTATTCAATGATCAACGAATTAACGAAATTAAAAAATGGGACTGTTTTAATTCTAGGTTCATGGCGAATGGATAAGAATGAAGGCTATTTCATGCATAACTCTGCTTATTTAATGAAAGATGCTAATCCTAGACTTCCAGTATTTTCTGTTTCCACAATAGGAGTTGGGTATTGGTCTATTGGAGGGTATTCTCCATCATATGGTAATAGAGGGGCTGATTTGGCATATATGGCATTTGATTACATCCATTTAAGAAATCATGGAACGGCTAAATTAAAAATTGTTTCAGGTAAATATACTTTTGATGTTAAGGCTTTAGCTTCCTATGGAATTTCATTAAAATCAATTCCTATAGGATCCGAATTAGTAAATCAGGATATTAGTTTTTGGGTTAAATACAAACGATTAATTCTTGGAGTTTCTATTGCTTTTATATTATTAATGTTTGGAATTCTTGTTTTGGTATATTTTCTTTGGAAAACAAATAAATTGAAAAAGGATTTAGAAGCATCACATGCCGAATTAGTAAAATCAAAGGATAAGGCTGAAGAGTCTAACCGCCTGACAAGTGCTTTCCTTGCTAATATGAGTCATGAGATTCGTACCCCATTGAATGCTGTAGTCGGTTTTTCTAATGTGTTGGCAACTGTTGAATTATCCAATGAAGAACAAAAGGAATTTTCAAATATTATTCAGCAGAATTCGACTTTGTTATTGAATTTAATAAATGATATATTGAATCTTTCGCGTTTGGAATCAGGACATACTAGTTTTACTTATGAAGAAACTGAATTAGTGGATTTATGCAAGTCTGTTTTAAAGACTGCGCAAATGGCTAATCCATCCAATTTAGAGTATAAATTTGTTTCACCTTTTACGGAACGAAAAGAATTAATGGACAATCAACGTTTACAACAAGTCTTAATCAATTTGTTATCTAATGCCAGTAAATTTACGAAAAAAGGAAATATAACTTTATCTTTTGATGTTGATGAGAAAAGTCATCTATTACTTTTTTCTGTAACTGATACGGGCTGTGGAATTCCTTTGGATAAACAGAAACAAATATTCAATCGTTTTGAGAAATTGAATGAATTTGCTCAGGGAACAGGACTCGGATTATCAATATGTAAAAAAACAGTAGAGTGCTTTGGAGGAAAAATTTGGGTCGATTCCAGTTATAAAGAAGGTGCGCGTTTTGTGTTTTATATTCCAATAAAAAATAAATGATGAAAAAATATATTTATCTATGTGTGTTATTCCTTTTTTATTGTGGTATCACACTACAATCGAAAGATATTAAATTAAAGTTTGTCGAGACTTCAGATATTCATGGAGATTTCTATTCATATGATTTTGAAAATATGGTTGAGAGATCGGGTGGATTAGAAAGCGTGTATGCTTATCTTCATGAACAGAGGCAAGCATATGGTAAAGATTTATTTTATTTTGATAATGGGGATATTTTGCAGGGGCAACCCACTTCCTATTATTACAATTTTGTTGATACGGTTTCTACTCATCTTGCAGCTTCTATGCTTAATTATATGGGGTGCAATGTGGCTAATCTTGGAAATCATGATGTAGAAACAGGACATAAAGTTTATGATCGATGGATAAAAGATTGTAAGTTCCCTGTTTTAGGAGCTAATATTATAGAATTAAAGACAGGAAAGCCTTATTTGAAACCATATGTTACATTCGTTCGGCATGGCGTTAAAATAGCAGTTTTGGGAATGATTACTCCTGCTATTCCGTTGTGGTTGTCTGAGGACCTTTTCTCAGGGTTATTTTTTAAAGATATGTTGGTTTGTGCTAAAACATGGATTCCTTATATTAAGAAAAAGGAAAAACCGGATTTGATTATCGGGCTTTTTCATTCAGGTCTTCATAGTACTAGATTGGCTAATAAATATAATGAAGATTATTCTCAGGTTGTAGCAGAACAGGTTCCCGGTTTTGATATTGTTATGGCAGGACATGATCATATTAAAGCCATGTATAAAGTGAAAAATATAAAAGGAGATTCTGTCTTGATTATGAATCCGGGCAGCAGAGGTTCATTTATAGCTGTTGCTAATGTAATATTAACTAAAAAAAGCAATGGAACTTGGCAAAAAAATATTAATGGATCATTAATAAAGATGAAAAGAGGATCAGGTGAAGATATTTCGGATTTTAGAAATCATTTCCGTCAACAATTTGAAACCGTTCGGAACTTTTCTACCAGAAAAATAGGAAAAATTCTTAATCCGTTTTGTAATATCGACAGTTATTTTGGTCCTAGTGCTTT
>CAZKSK010000307.1:0-3174 GCA_964555225.1 uncultured Bacteroides sp. | reverse complement strand
TCAACTAACGTATTAGCAAATTCAGATATATTGGTAAACAAACATTATAATACTAAAGCTACTGCCGACAGTGCATATCAAAAAAATGATTATTCGTTAGCTATAGAAATATATGAAAGTATACTGAAGAAACAAGGAGAATCAGCAGCCATTTATTATAATTTAGGGAATAGTTATTATAAAAGTGATAAAATGGCTAAAGCTATTATCAATTATGAACGGGCACTACTTTTAAGTCCGGGTGATAAAGATATACGTTTTAATTTAGACATGGCCAGAAGTAAAACTGTTGATAAAATAAATCCTATTAGAGAAATATTTTATATTACATGGATTAAGTCTCTGGAACATTGGTATAGTGTAGATAAATGGGCAATAATTGGTATTATCGCATTTATTATATCTATTTCCAGTTTTATTGTGTATTTTTTTGTAAAAAGGATGAAAATCAAAAAAATAGGATTTTTTTCATCAATCATTTTTCTAATCATATCCATTTGTTCTAATATATTCGCATATAACTTAAAAGAAGACCAAATAAATCGTGTGGGTGCAATTATCATTTCACCTAGCGTAACGATAAAAAGCACCCCCAATGAAAATGGAACAGATTTATTTATTTTACATGAAGGAACTAAAGTTCTTATTAAAGACAATACAATAAAAGGTTGGAATGAAATTCAAATGGAAGATGGAAATATTGGCTGGATACAAACAAAAAATATTGAAATTATATAATAATGTTTGATTTATACAGACTTATAAATCTGGATCAGATTATTACCTTATATCTAAACGGGAGTGATTCTGTTACTTTTGATAAGATAATGATGTTCATAACAGAAACATGGACATGGATTCCCGTTGCAACATGTTTGTTGTATATTCTTATAAGAAACAATTGTTGGAAAGGTTCTATATTAACAATCGTAACATTAGCTCTTGTTATAACATTTTCAGACCAAATTACATCTGGGCTATGTAAACCATTATTTCATCGTTTACGACCGACTCAAGATTCAGAAATAATGTATCTTATTGATATAGTTAATGGATATAGAGGAGGAAAATATGGTTTTATGTCAAGCCATGCTGCAAATACTTTCAGTGTTTGTGTATTCGTATCTCTAATGATAAAAAATAAATATTTAACCTTTACTTCATTCTTATGGGCTCTGTTGAATTCTTATTCCAGAATTTATTTAGGAGTTCATTTTTTTGGTGATGTTATATGCGGAGCTATAGTGGGTATAAGCATCGGTTTTATAATGTATTTCTTTTTTAAAAAGATAATGAAAAAAATTGGAGAAAAAAATATTTGGCACTCAACAGCATATACGACATCCGGTTATTTAATCACTGATATCAATTTTCTTCTTCTTACTTTTTATTTAACTTTCATTTCTATCATAATATTATCCATACTATTATAGAGAGAGGAGATATACAAAATGGTAAATGAAAACAAAAAGAATGATAAATATGATATATCAAGAACTATATTAAACATAATAATGATTAGAAATAATTAAGCAGAAAAGAAAGGAAATATGATATTGTCCTAAGCAAATGCCTTATCAATGAAAAAATTTTAATTAAGTCATATATAAAAAATTAATCACAACAAAACGAGTTTTGTTGTGATTAACTACTAAGAATATATCTTTGTTTTTTATTTCATTAAAGCTTCCATTTCCTTAAACTGTTTCTCCATATTCAATTTATAATAAATTGTATAAAGACCGTTCAACCATAATGATTTGTCATCACCTTTTAATTCACGAGCTTTTTCATAGCAAGGAAGTGCTGCCTGATAAAAACCTTTTAGGGTCTCTTGATCCTTTTTATATTGTGGATTATTTAAATCAGTACAAGCCTTTTCTCCAAAATCTATAGCTCTCTGACAATATGTTAAACCCAAATTAGAATATGCTTGAGCATATTTAGGATCTAAAGAGATAGCTTTTTTATATGCAGTAATGGCATTATCCCAATCTTTAACATTCTGATAAAGATAACCTTTCACAAAAGAATTAAAAGGTTTATTAGGATCTTTCGCAATCATATCATCTGCAAATTTCATAGCTTCATCATTCTTCTTACTATTGCTATAATAATCAATAAGATTGCCAAAGAAATATTGATCATCCGGGAACTTCTCAATTCCATCTTTCAAACTTGCAACCCATTTAACTGTATCTCCCAAAGCTTTATAGGCACTTGCTTCAAATTCTTTTCCGTATTTACCATATTCTTTATCAGTGGCTGCAATTGGTGCATATTTCAGAATCTTATTATTATCATTTAATCTAGAAGCGACCAAACAAGCATAATATGCTACCTGACTCAATAAAGTATCTGTTTTCATGAAATTTTCTTTCTCAAACATAGGATGTTGAGCTGATTCGATATACATGGAGAAAAACTTATATGCTTCTTCATTTTTATTTTCATTATAAAAATTTATACCACCATTGATCAAATTTCCACGATTACCTTTTAATGTTTGAGCATTTGATTTTCTAAATTTATTTTTAATCTTGCCTTTTGCATCTGGTTTCTGAGCTAAATCATCACATTTAAAATAATAATCGAACATTTTATAAATGCTTCCATATAATTTTAAAGTGTCATAAGGTTGTTTAAGAAACATACTTTTATTTTCCTTATCATTAATTAGTTGCTGAATATAACCAGCTGTGTTCCATGTATTTGCTTCATCTTTTGTTTCTGGATTCTGCAAAGCCTCACCGATCAATTTTTCTGCTTGTGCGAAATCTTTACCCGCATCAGCAATACTTTTTGCTTCCTTAACTTTACTCTCTTGTGCTACAGAAGTAACAAAAGAAACAGTCAATAAAACGATTGAAAATAATAATTTTTTCATACTCTATTAAATTAATTGTTTACACTTTTTCATCTATATCATTAGTTTGTATCTCTATTTCTTCCTCAGAAGCTAAGTTTTCTTCTACTTCCGATTCAACTTTACATACAGAACTGATTTCATCATTACGTTTTTCCAAATTTATTAAACGGACCCCTTGCGTAGCCCTGCCCATAACTCTTACATTTGAAACTTTTATTCTAATAGTAATACCTGATTTATTAATGATCATCAAATCATTTTCATCTGTTACATTTTTTATTGCAACTAATTTACCAGTTTTATCA
>CAZKSK010000306.1:0-3202 GCA_964555225.1 uncultured Bacteroides sp. | reverse complement strand
ATATTGTTCTCAGGCTCACAATTTAAAAAATCGTTGCATGATGTCATAAAAAGGACATAAATTCCTATTAAAATATATTTATTCATATTACTTTCATTTTTAAAATGTTACATTTACTCCGATAGTATAGCTCCTAAGAACAGGATAACCGTATCCGTCGCCATCCGTATTGGCCGTTGACCGAAAATCGGCATCACCCGAACTGATATTCTCAGGATCATACATTTTTGTATGCTTATAGAGCGGACTCCAAGTAAGCAGATTCTCACCCGAAAGATAGATTTTCAAATCTTGCAGATGCAGTTTTTCACAAAATTCCGGACGAAAAGTATAATCAATCTGAAGATTTTTCAATCGGCAATAAGCCACATTTTGTAAAAAACGATCATTCGCCGCACGCCCCAAAGCACGTGTCGAGCCTTGAGACAGATAACCGCGATAACGTGGCCAATAGGCATTTGTATTCTGATTTTCCTCTGTCCATACATTATTACCGGTATGTTCCTTCAACATATATCCATAAGGACGATCGTACTGTCCCCAGAAGAAACCCGATTCGCGATGAGGATACCAATTCCGTTTACCAACGCCCTGGAAAAAGGCGCTCAAACCTATCCCATTCCAACCGGCTGTAAGATTCAACCCATACTGATAACGGGGTGAAGTATTGCCTACTATTTTCTGGTCCCCGGGATCATCCAATGTGTTTTTCCCATTATCAATCACACCGCTGCCATCCAAATCGCCGAACATCAAGTCGCCCGGTTTCACGACATTGCTGTCACTTACTTTCATGAAAGACTGGTCGGCATGTTCGTCTATTTGACTCTGATCGGCAAAAAGGCCTTCGATGTGATACCCCCAAATCGTTCCCAACTCCATTCCTTTATAATAAGTAGAAAGCGAATTGGTAGGATTATTGAATTTAGTAATCCAGCTACGGCTATCCCATAACATTGCCTTTACACTGTATTTAAAAGGTTTTCCCGAAAAAGAGAACTGGTCACGCCATTGAACACTTACTTCCCAACCGTTTGTTTTCATTTCGGCATTATTACCTTTGGGAGTTGTAGCTCCAAGCACAGCCGGTAGCGTAGGACCGACCGTATACATATCGGTAGTATAACGACGATAATAATCAAATGATGCAGATAGGCGATTCCCCAACATATCAACATCCAGACCGACATCATAAGTCGTTGATTTCTCCCAACTCAAACTACTTGGAATAATGCTTGGTGTAGAAGCGTAAGTCTGTAAAGCATCGTCCAATATCACCGATGTCTTATTTACGGATACGGTAGACAAATAAAGATATGGATCTACATTCCCATTACCCAGACTTCCTACCGAAGCCCTCAATTTCAAATTATCCAACCAATGTCTGGTTCCTTTCATAAACTTTTCTTCTGAAATTCTCCATCCCAAAGAACCTGAAGGAAAGAAGCCCCATTGCTGATTAGTCGGAAACTTTGATGAACCATCATATCTTCCGCTAAATTCCAATAGATAACGATTCTTGAAATTATAATTGACCCGATAGAGGAAACCTACATATGCCCATTCATAACCTCCTTGATCAACCGTGTAATAATCTCCATCCATCAGAGCAAAACTAGGCTTTGACGAATATATTAATCCGCGTCGATAGGTTTGTAATGTTTTATATTTTTGATGTTCAAGATTCCAGCCAAGCAAAAGATTCAAGTAGTGATCTTCATTCTTGAACTTAGGAATATAATTACCTGTAATATTGCTACTGTAATATTCCTTATCATAATCATAATTCTCAAGCGAACTGTATGTATTTCTTGTTCCCATAATCTCCGGACCGGTATAGTAATTGTACTGGTTCTCTGCACGGTCACGGCTTGAACGACTGGAATAATATGTAAAATCTCCTTTAAATTCAAGTTCCTTTTCAACAGGAGTAAATGTCAGTGTCGTTGTATTACGGAAATCCTGTGTGCGATTTTTCTGCCAGGATGTTCCTTCCACAAATCCTGCCCAGCCCAAATAAACGGCGGCTTCCGTCCAAGTTCCGTCGGGATTCTTTTCCATGGTTACCGGATAACCTTCATGCTGTATTTGCCGACAAATATTTTGGCGGTCATACATGACCATCGGTTGATGAGACATAAAATGGCTGAAATCGGTATTATTCTCCAATCGAAACATACGATTAATCTTTATCTCTCCTTTGGACCGCAAGTTATATTGCGTATATTTCTCGTTACCTGCACTATAGATTCCATCCTGATTAAAATAGCGACCCGATACATAATATTTCGCCCGATCACTGCCTCCGCTTACATTTACATTATGTTCAGTACTTATATTATAGTCCTTATAAATGATATCCAACCAGTTGGTATTTCCAAAATATTCATATTCCCCGTTCGAATTCACTCTTACCTTATCAAGTGAAGAATCCGAATCTCGTTTTACCAGTTCATTATACCAATCCGTACTATACTTAAAGACATTATTGATACCTCCGGGAGGTGTTCCCAAATCTTTTCCCTCCATATAGGCCAAATACCATCCGTCTGTCCATTGCAAGCCATTGGAAACAATCCCATCTTCAGTTTTAACCAGTCGGCTGTGGAGCGAAACACTACCATTATAGTTAACGGTCGTTTTTCCGTCTTTCGGTTTTTTCGTAGTAACCAGAATAACACCGAAGGCTCCTCGCGCGCCATAAATTGCAGCAGAGGATGCATCTTTCAATACAGAAACACTTTCCACATCGGAAGGGTTGATGGAGTTTAAATTTCCTTCAACTCCGTCAATTAAAATCAAGGCGCTTCCGCCCGCACCGATGCTTCCTGTTCCACGAAGATTTATAGAAGCTGTTCTGGAGGGTTTTCCGTCACTGAAAGAAATATTCAATCCCGGTACCAAGCCTTGCAATGAACGTGAAAGATTACTATTGGCTCTTTCCGTAATTTGTTTATTGCCGACCTGATCTACAGCACCTACCAAATTGATTTTCTTTGCAGTTCCATATCCCACGACAACCACTTCCTGTAATTGCTGATTATCTTCCTGCAAGGTGATGCTCATGTTTTCTTTAGCACCGACAACTACTTCTTTCTCGGTAAAACCGATATAGCTGATAATAAGCCGGGCTCCTTTATCGGCATCCAGATTGAAGTGACCGCTTTCATCGGTGATGACACCCCTATTCGATCCTTTTACC
>CAZKSK010000305.1:0-3225 GCA_964555225.1 uncultured Bacteroides sp. | reverse complement strand
GAATTATTGTTTTATGGGGTAAGCGCCATCGCACTGGATACTACGGGCAGCAAACAGCAGGGAATCCGTGTATGCACATCCTTTATTGAGGATAATCAATATGAGATATTCGAACAAAGAATGGAAGTCTTTCATAGCAATCACCCCGAATAATAAAAAGTAACAATACAAAATAACAAATAATAAAACAAAATGATCTGGAATATTAATAAGGAAACAATGAGCCGTGATGAAATGCGTGAACTCCAAGGTAAACGTCTTCAAAAATTGGTTTCTTATGTTTATCACAATCAACCGTTCTATCGGAACAAGATGCAGGAGATGTCCATTACTCCTGATGACATTCGTACCATAGACGATATTGTCAAGTTGCCGTTCACCACCAAACAGGATTTGCGGGATAACTATCCATATAACTTGGTTTCCGCTCCTCGCAGTCAGATAGTACGTATACATGCATCCAGCGGTACTACGGGAAATCCTACCATCTGCTGTTATACACGTCACGATCTTACGGTTTGGCAAGAATCCGTTTCCCGCTGTTTGGGAGCTTTCGGTCTCACTCGTGACGATACCATGTCCGTTGCCTATGGCTATGGCCTTTTCACAGGAGGTCTGGGTCTTCATTACGGTGTAGAGAATTTCGGAGCATCTGTTGTGCCTACATCAACAGGTAATACGGAAAAGCATATTCACTTGATTTATAACTTAGGCATTACAGGTATTGCCTGTACTCCGTCCTATGCTTTGTATTTGAGTGAAACAATGCGTAAGATGGGAGTGGACCGCAGTCATCTTAAATTGCGTATTGCAGCCTTGGGTGCAGAACCCTGGACCGAAAACATGCGTCAGGAAATTCAGGAACAACTGGGAGTCAAGGCATATAATATTTATGGATTGAGTGAGATTTGCGGACCCGGAGTAAGTTACGAGTGTGAATGCCAGAGCGGTTCACATATTGTCGAAGATCATTTTTATCCTGAAATTATTGATCCTAGTACCTGCCAATCGCTAGGATATGGAGAAAAAGGAGAACTTGTATTTACTACTCTCACGAAAGACGGTATGCCTTTGTTGCGTTACCGTACGAAAGATTTGACATCCTTGATTAATGAAAAATGTGCATGTGGACGTACGGCTGTAAGAATGACTCCTATCATGGGACGTAGTGACGATATGCTTATCATTCGTGGTATTAATGTCTTTCCGTCGCAGGTGGAAAGTGTTATTCTCAGCATGAAGGAATTCGAACCCTATTACATGATTATAGTGGATCGTGTCAATAATCTCGATACGATAGAAGTTCAGGTCGAGGTTCGCGAAGGATTCTATAGTGATGATATCAATCAGATGCTCGGATTGAAGAAAAAACTTCAGGATCATCTGAAGAGCGTTCTTTCCATCAAAGCCGAAATAAAGTTGGTGGAACCTAACAGTCTTGAACGTGCACAGGGCAAAGCTAAACATGTAATAGATAAACGTAAACTTTAAAATAGAGGAGGTAAGTATGACTATTAAACAAGTTTCTGTCTTTTTGGAGAATAAGACAGGTCGTACTCAGCAGGTAACTCAACTTTTGGCTGATAACGATATAGATATTTTGGCTTTCAGTTTGGCCGACAGTTCCGAATTCGGTATACTCCGACTTATTGTGAGCGATACGGAAAAGACCATTAAAGTATTGAAAGATGCGCACATTGCCGTAATTCTTACCGACGTTATCCGTATAGACGTACAGAACACGACCGGCTCGTTGGCACAAATTCTTAAGTTTCTTCAGGAGAAGAACATTTCTATCGAGTATATGTATGCCTTGCAGGGAGAAGGATTGTGCAGTACGGTTATTCGTCCCTATCATTTCGAAGAATGTAAGGA
Source organism: uncultured Bacteroides sp. (assembly GCA_964555225.1). Taxonomy (GTDB): domain Bacteria; phylum Bacteroidota; class Bacteroidia; order Bacteroidales; family Bacteroidaceae; genus Phocaeicola_A. The sequence continues at coordinate 1,350 of CAZKSK010000305.1, read as the reverse complement.
GATTATCAATAGCTTTAATTGATATTTTCGTTTATTTTCATAAAATAAGGGTTGGAACAACAGCAGTTTCAACCCTTTTTTTATTTATATTTCTAAAAATTCACTTCTTGATTGTAAACTCATAAGAACCCGCTTCCATATTATATTGTGCTTTCCCGTTCACGTATTTTGTCGATAGAATACCTTCCTTCCCTTTTTGAACCGAAACATTCTTTAAAACTAGGGCGTCTAGTGATAGAGTTGCATTTGTATTTGCCGGAATGGTAACCGAATATTTGTAACCTTCGGAAACTTTTTCCCATGCACTGTGAATCGGACCATACATGCTTTCGAATCCTCCTTTTGCATAATCCATGTCTTCATTAAATTCAGGCTGGAGAATGATATGCTTGTATCCCGGATTCGCTTCATCCCTTTGAATTCCCAAACTATGAGTCATAATCCATTCTTCAATAGCACCATAAGAATAATGATTGAATGAATTCATACCGACAGGTCCGAATCCGTTCTTCACCGTATAGGAATTCCAGCGTTCCCACATAGTAGTGGCTCCTTGCTTTACAGGGAATAACCATGACGGATATTCAGTTTGCAGGAATAATTTATAAGCCGTGTCGGATGCTCCGTTTTCGGAGAGAACAGTGCAAATATAAGGAGTACCTAGAAAACCCGTTGTCAATTTGGTCCCGCTGGCTTTTATTGTTTCCAGAAAATGCCTTAAAGCTGCCGGACGAATAGAATCCTGAAACAGACCGAATTGTAGGGGTAAGATGTAAGAGGTTTGTGTATCGATGTGTTTGCCTTGAGCTACCGTATATCCTTCTGCATCTACAAAAGTCTTGTTGAATGCTTTCTTAATATGTGCATAGACGTTGGCAAAACGTTCGGCATCGGCCTTTTTACCCAGAGCCAACGCCATTTTCTGCATTAACTGTGCGTCATAGGCACTGTAGGCAGTATTGATGAGAGACATGTCCGTAGCAACCGGAGCAACCCAATCGCCATATCCGCCTCCGGGTTGGATATAGTCGGTTGCAGCTCTTTCAAGATAATTCATGTATTTGTACATCGATTCATATTGAGACTCTATCATTCCCAAATCTCCATATTGCTGGTAAACCTGCCAAGGTATTATTACACCGACATCCGACCATCCTCCCGAACGGGATTCGGCTTTATTCGTTGCACCCATAGGTGCTATACCCACTTGAGGATAATATCCGCCGAAATCACCGTTAGTTGCCTGGTCATCACGGACAGTATAGAACCAACGCGTATAGAACGGATCCACATTCATATTGTAGGTAGCCGAACGACTGAAAATCTGCGCATCGCCTGTCCATCCCAGTC
>CAZKSK010000304.1:0-3227 GCA_964555225.1 uncultured Bacteroides sp. | reverse complement strand
GAGAAGGCATAATATCTTTCAATAATAACCCAATAAGAAATTTATCATAAGCCTTCTCCCCATAAGATCAACCCTATGACCTTACCTTTATTTTATTAGTATCCAGTATTTTGTGTCCAATTGGTATTAGAATTTAATACATCTGTAGGCAAAGGGAATATACGTAAATATTTAGCCGTATTATTAGAATTCAAATATTTAAAACCCCACGGATCCTCAAATTTGCCAAAACGGATCAAATCATTACGACGCCAATTTTCATCGGCAAATTCACGAGCACGTTCATCAAGCAATTCATCCAATGTAGGATTGGCCGTTACCAACGGTGCATGAACATATGAACGGATTTGATTCATCAGTGACATTGGCGTATCCCCATTAGTAGCGGTTGCTCCCCGAAGAATAGCCTCAGCTTTCATCAACAAAATATCCGCATAACGGAAAATTGGAACATCGTTACTTTGATTACGACTTTGAGCTTTAGTTGTTTGAAGATCCATGTAGAATTTTATAGAACGATATCCCTGTGAACGGCCGGTTAAATCATTACCTGTGTCCAACGTACTTTCACCTCCTGTTACTAATTTGATATCTTTGGTCAACTCAACTTGCTGACCATCTACAGTCCAAGGAGTCGTAGTAGCCAAATAAGTATTAGGATCTCGTACAAATAATTTTCCACCTATAATTTGTCCGTTACGATCATCGCCTGTTAAACAGAACTTATCAACAAATTCAGGCAACATACGCCAATTACCGCCAACACTGTTAGGAAGATCTACACCGTAAAAGCCTTTTTGTGCACTACGATGTGTCCAAAAACGAGCATAAGTCATTCCTTGCTGATTTTGACGATCATAAGGCATTACATAAATAAAGTCCTTGATCTTATAACCATTTTCAGGATAGAATTTACTCAAATAGCTATCAGTCAAATTAAAATTACCAGAAGAAATAATATCATCACAATACTTAGCAACATCATTTAACTTTGAATTTGTAGCTGAAGGTGTATAATCGGCAACATTACTACTTGTATATACAGCCCAGTTAATATAAAGTTTTGCTAGTAAAGCTTCAGCCATCCAACGAGTCGGTTTACCATAATTCGCTTCATTAACTTCTGTCGGTAATTTATCCAGCACAGCCAAAAGTTCGGATTCGATAAATTCAGCAACTTCAGCGCGCGGAGACCGATCAATAGATTCACCCTCAGAAAGTAATTTTGTAATTAAAGGAACATCACCATAACTATCCATCAATACCCAAAAATAATAGGCACGTACAGCACGTACAGGAGCTGAAATATCGGAATCAGGATCACCAAACAGAGCAAGAACCGTATTACAATTAGTAATGCCGCTCATTACATCGCCCCAATAACCTGCTCCATTATCGGCAGTCCAACTATGTTCTGTCTTCCGTAAATAGGCTCCACCATCATAATAGTCTGTACCCATAGAAACACCGGCTACTTCATCAGTTGACAAACTTTGAGCTTCATGATAATTACGTCCGAGAGGTCCTCTCATAGCATAGTAGACATTTGCCGTTACGGCTTCCGCAGCCTCATCAGAATTAGGAAAGGATGTATATTGAGATTTAATATCGACATCCAGATCTGTGCAACTTGTCATAAAAAGGACTGCTGCACATGCACTTGCAAATGATTTTATATATATCGTTTTCATAATTGTTACGAATTATTAAAAGTTAATATTCACACCAAGCATATAAGTACGAGTACGCGGATATGTTTGACGATTATCAATTCCCGGTTCAATACCACCCAATGTAACTTCAGGATCAATGCCACTATAATCGGTAATAGTAAATAAATTATTGCATGTAGCATAAACTTTGAAATTATTTACCCAATCACCAATTTTACCGAAGTCATAACCAAGAGAAAGAGTTGAGAGACGAAGATAACTTCCATTTTCAAGATAACGATCAGACAAATAATGTGAATTATAATCTGTTGCTTTATCAGTCTTTGAGAATGAAGCCAATACGTTTTTCCCTGTCTTGAAATTAGCCGTATTACTCAAATTAGCCTTGGTTCCATTCATAATTTTATTGCCAAAGACACCATGGAAAAATGCGGTTAAAGAAAACTTTTTATAGGTAATTGTATTATTCCAACCTAAAGTTAATTTAGGCTGTGCACTACCTGTAAAGGTACGATCTTTATATTCAGGAGTCGTTGTTGTTTCTCCCGTACGTTCATTAGTCGTTGCATCATGCACATAAAATGTAGAAACGCCATCACTGTTATATCCGGCCCATTCCCAAGTATAGAACTGTCCGATAGGATAACCTTTCATAATACGTTGCTGACATGCGGTAGATTGACCTGCAGCATCTAAATTAGCTTTATCCATATAATCTACAGAAAATTCTGAATTTGAAATCGATTCAACTCTATTCTTATTATGTGACAAATTCAATGTTGTACTCCAACTAAAATCTTTGGTTTGAACAGGAATAGCATTAATAGTTAATTCAACTCCTTTATTACTAATTTCTCCTACATTGGTAGTCAACCAACTATATAAATATTGAGTAGTAGATACGGCATAATCAGCTATCAAATCTTTCGTACGCTTATCATAGTATTCAATTGTACCATTTAAACGATTATTAAAGAATCCGAAATCCAAACCGATATTGAACATCCCCGTGCGTTCCCATTTCAAATTAGGATTTGCATTACGAGTAGCACCTAAAGTATGAACTAAATTTCCTTCAGAATTTGTAAACCACCCTGTAGCTCCATAAAGTTGTTGCGCTGTGAAAACATCAAAACCAAATGAGTTACCGCTAACACCATAACCGACACGTAATTTCAAATCATCAAATATATTCAGTTTCTTAATAAACGGTTCTTCAGATAATCTCCAAGCAAAAGATGCGGAAGGAAATGTAGCCCAACGATTATTCGAACCAAAGGCTGATGATCCATCACGACGAATTGTAGCTTGTAATAAATATTTACTTGCATAAGAATAATTGGCACGTGCATAAAATGAAATCATACGAAGTGTTGATAAAGCCCAACTCCCGAGGCCATTGGTATCAACATTATTTGCCATTGCCATATTATGATAAGTCAACGCATCATTAAAATAGTTATAAGTAGTCAACTGAAAACCATCATTGTCATTACTTTCTTCCCAAGAATATCCTCCCATCAAACCTATCTTATGAAGACCATTGAAAGTGTG
>CAZKSK010000303.1:0-3233 GCA_964555225.1 uncultured Bacteroides sp. | reverse complement strand
TACATGATGAGGAAGGAGATATACACGTGGTTGTGAAAAATCCCGATCAATGTACGGCTTGCGAAGATTGCATAAAAATTTGTAACTTTGGAGCCATCAGACTGGTTGATAAGATACCGTTGTCTTCAACGCAAAAAAGGATTCAATTCGATAATAAATATTAATATACATACATTATGAAATCTTATTTTAGACATTCACTTTGGCACATCCTAGGTTTCTGGGCTTTTGCCGTCGTATTTTCTGTTATCGTCATGTTACTTTGGAATTGGCTGATGCCAAGTGTTTTCGGCCTTTCATGCATTGATTTTTGGCAGGCATTCGGTCTTTTAGTACTTTCGCGTCTTTTGTTCGGAACTTTTCCGAGCAGTTGGATGACAAGAAAAGAAACACAGAGATATAACAGACATCCCTTGTATGAGAGATGGGCTGGGATGAACGAGAAACAGCGTGAAGAATTCATTAATAACAGACGCCGTGGTTTCCGCGGTAATTCTTTTGGGCAAGGACATTCCCATAACGAAAATAACAGTGGGCAATAACTCGAATCAAAAGAATCTGAAAGAGTGGATTGCAAAATACACCCCGAGGTTAAAGTCGTTTATCAGAGGGCAGGTGTCGAGTCGTGATGATGCGGATGATATTTTGCAGGATGTGTTTTATCAATTGGCAAAGACCGTGGATAATGCCATGAACCCGATTGAAAACATCTCTGCATGGTTGTATCGTGTCACGCAAAACATGATTATCAATGCCGAAACAAAAAAGAAGGAAGTCCGGATGCCTGCGTATCAAGAAGATGAAGACGAAAATATGCTGGAAGAAATCTCGGGCTTACTGTTTCACGAAGATGAAAACGAAGACTCACCGGAAACGGAATATCTGCGTTCACTGGTCTGGACAGAACTTGAAAATGCATTGGCTGAATTACCCGCCGAACAGCGTGAGATTTTTGAGTTGACGGAACTGGACGGCATCCTTGTGAAAGAAATTTCGAAAACCACCGGCGTACCGGTCAACACCTTACTTTCGCGTAAGCATTATGCAATCGTTTATCTGCGAAAGCGTTTGCAAACCATCTACAACGATTTGATTTCCGCATAAAAACAAAAGATAAAAGAATTAGGATAATAGAAATTAGAAGAAGGAAGCATCATCGGTTTCCTCGGTCCCAACGGAGCGGTCATCAATCAAATTTTGCATATTTTGATAGAAAAACTTTGTAATAACAGTAGAAAAAGATATTTTTGCAGGTGAAAACTTATGAATACAAGAAAGATAATACAAGCACTAAACTATCTGGCCTATAAACAGCACGATGGTATGATGGACGACATGAAAGCTTACAAACTTTTGTGGTTGGTAGATCGGTATCATGTTCGCCAATACGGACGAACCGTAACGGGTGATAATTATTGTGCCTTGCCATATGGTCCTGTTCCGTCAAATGCAAAAGACATTATTGATTCAAAGTCTACAATACCCGATGAAGAAAAAGCTGAAATAGAGAAATATCTCAAGATGTTGCCCGAACAGCATAAATATGAATCTTTGAAGGCTCCCGATATGGATGCTTTTTCGGAAAGTGATATTGAAGTAATGGATAAGATTTTAGCATCCTTCAATTCTTATTTGCCCACAGAATTATCTCAACTTTCTCATGAATTTCCGGAATGGAAACACTATGAAAACCGTTTGAAAAATCCGAGATTGAAAAACGGATATAAGATAAATATGGATCTCTTTTTCGAGAACAAGAAAGAAAAAAGCGGATTATTCGTAGATGATTCCGAATTATTGGAGATGACCAAAGAAGTATTTCACGAATATAGAGGATGTTAATTTCATATGGAATTACCTGAATCGTTGATTAGTGAATCAATAAGCGAAAATCAAATATATTTTTTTACAAAAAAAAGTTCTATTGGAGTTCAGAATCACATGCATGTTTGTATAAAAAAAAAGAATAAAATTCTCATTTTTGCAACATGTACTTCACAGACTTCCACGGTACTTAAATTGGCCCGATACAAGAATATAGATCCTAATACTTTCCCTTGCATTAAAAAGAGCAAAACCAACGGTTTTACTCTTGATCTTACATATGTGAATTGTAATAATCTAACTGTTATTTCTCCGGATAAATTTGCTGACATGATTAAAAACCGAGAAATTTTTTTTTGTGAAGGAGAACTTTCTGACGTAGAGATGCAATCAATAGCCAAAGGAGTGAAGTTAAGCATTATGGTAACTAAAGAAATTAAAGACTTATTTTAAGATTACGTTTTAAAAACATAATGTTTTTCACAGAGCCATTTTATAAAAATCCCCTGAGAAGTTCATGGACTTTCAGGGGCTTTTTTTCTTTATTAGTATTTACCGCTTCTTAATAGCAAATGGAATTTTAAGATTGATACATACGTTTCTGCCCATGTTATTATATCCGAGATCCTTTAATGTAGATAAATGATCTATATATGTTTCATTAAGCAAGTTATCTGCCTGAACAGACAAAGAAACTAATTGATCGAACCATTTAAGATCGGCACCTATTCCGGCATTCAATAAGAAGTATCCGTCGCTTTCGGTCTCGAACATGGCCGGGTGCGTTTGTTTACATGCATATAATCCGCCGACTCTGAAAAAAGGATGATGCATAAAAAGAAGTTTCTCCTTTTTCAAATTGACATCGAAATGTAGTTTATTCTGCGGGATGAAAGGCAGATAATTATCATCGTCTTCCTTTCCGATCAGATAAGCGTAACCGGCTTTCAAGTCAACCCCTTTTTCAGGTAGATATTCAAACATAAGTTCACCTCCGTATATTTTGGAATCGGTTTGCGAATAGCGATAAATCTTACTGCCGCTCGAAGTCGTTTCACCCGTAGGGGAGATGTAAATATAGTTATTGATACGATTATAAAATCCTGTAAGATCAATCATCAGATTGTCTGAATGGAAATGGGCGCTTAAGTCAGCTTCGTAGTTCCTTTGTGATTTCAAATCGGAATTACCTTCCTCATATCTGTCGCCGTGCATTCCGTTTTCCGTCAGTTCGGCGATGTTCGGAGTGCGATATGCCGATGCCAGATTAGCACGTAACAAAAAGTCCTTATTAAGCTCATAAGTGGAACCTAAAGAAACACTCACATTCCCGAAATCATTGTTGACGGCATCCTTTCCTGTTTCGCTTACCGTAGAAATATGACGATAATCATATCTTAACCCTGCCT
>CAZKSK010000302.1:1840-3234 GCA_964555225.1 uncultured Bacteroides sp. | reverse complement strand
TTTGATTCCCCATATTAAAGACCTTGTAATGTGGACCGTAAAAAATACGGATTCAATTATGAAATCCCGTCATGAAGATGCAAATAACGCTTTATAGAGGTTAATAATAGAATGTTCACCATATTAATATCCATGTTCTCGGGAGTGGCATTGGGAATTCTCTTTCGTCGCAAGCCGTTTAAATATATTCAGGTAATTATAACATTACTGATATGGGTATTATTATTTTTATTGGGTCTTGAAGTAGGACAGAATGATCGAATCGTACATTCTTTACCGACTTTGGGCTTGGAGGCTTTGTTGATATCTTGCTCAGCGCTGATCGGAAGTATCTTTCTTGCTTATCAATTATGGAAATGGGTTTCCAAAAAGAAAGAATCTTCGGTGAACGGTTTTGAATCTGAAGAAAAGGAGCCTCGTTTTTCAAAATTCGGAGGAGTAGTTATTGTCGGTTTCTTTCTGTTGGGTATGTTAAGCGGACTTTTTCATTTGTTATCTTTCGGGCCTTTTTTGAATGATATCAGTATGTATGCATTGGAAGGACTGATGTTCAGCGTGGGCTTTAGTTTGGGAAATGACTCACAGATACTTCATAAGTTCCGTTCTGTTTCTCCCCGTTTGGCTTTGCTTCCTTTTTTGACGATTGCGGGTACTCTTCTGGGAAGTTTGGTACTTGGCTCGATTCTTCGACATTATTCTTTGATGGAGTATATGGCAGTAGGTTCGGGTATGGGATATTATTCGTTGAGCAGTGTATTGATCACCGGTTATAAAGGTGCAGAGTTGGGTACAATTGCCTTGTTGAGCAATTTGTTCCGGGAAATTATTACTCTTATTTTTGCGCCTTTTCTTGTACGTTGGTTCGGGCCGCTGGCTTCTATCACGGCCGGGGGAGCTACAACCATGGATACTACTTTTCCGATTATTATCAGAGTTTCCGGATCGCAATTTGCCATGGTCTCTGTCTTTCACGGATTTATAACGGATTTCAGTGTTCTTTTTTTAGTTACATTTTTTTGTTCTTTCTGAAGTTTATTTTTAACTTTGTGAAAATGAATGATTAAGATGTTATTCAGAAGAACTTTTTTAAACGGAAATTTGTTTAAACTCTTATTGGTCATGTCTATCAATTCGTTGTTTTCGTGTAGCACCTGCAACGGGCAGGATAAGGATGAATTGAAATCGGTTCGTCCCATGGCTGTCGCAGGTTCCTTCTACCCGGCAGATAAGGATTCTGTCGTGCAGATGATGAAGGAGTATTTTTCTCCTTATGAAAAAATGAAAGGGAATTCCAATGTGGCAGCAGTAATCGTACCACATGCGGGATATGTGTTTTCCGGAGGAGTGGCAGCTTCGGCTTTTGCCCGGATTGATCCGGATCGGAAATACGAACA
>CAZKSK010000302.1:0-1740 GCA_964555225.1 uncultured Bacteroides sp. | reverse complement strand
AATGAAAAAAATCTATTTGTAATCAGTAGTGACTTTTCTCATTATCCTTCTTATAAAGATGCATGTGAAGTGGATAAACGAACGGGTGATGCAATCGCCGATGGTTCTTTGAATAAATTTTTGGAAGTACTTGCCGAAAATGAGGGAAAAGGAATACATAATCTGGTTACCAGTGCTTGTGGGCAAAGCCCGATTGCTGCGTTGCTCTATATGATATCGGACTGTCATGATATTCAAATCAAACATATTGAATATAAGAATTCCGGCGATTCCGAGTATGGTGATCATTCACAGGTAGTCGGTTATCATGCATTTGTTTTTTTCAGAGAAAAAGAAGAATCGGATAAGGAAACTTTTTCATTGACGGATGAAGAAAAACGTACCTTATTGCAGATTGCCCGTCAATCTATTCAAAATCAATTGAAACGGGAAAATAAGTCCGTATGTGATGAGCATAAATTGACCGCTGTTTTGAAGATGCATTGCGGAGCTTTTGTTACATTGAATGAAAGAAATCAACTTCGTGGATGTATCGGACATTTTGGAAGTGATATACCTTTGTACCAGGTTGTTGAAGAAATGGCAAGGGAAGCGGCTTTTGGCGATCCTCGCTTTTATCCGTTGCAGGCGGCGGAATTGGATCAGGTTAAAATAGAAATTTCAGTTCTTTCACCCATGAAAAAGATTCATAATATTGATGAATTTACGTTGGGCAAACAAGGCATTTATATTTCAAAAAATGGAAGAAGCGGAACTTTTTTACCTCAGGTGGCTGATGAAACGAATTGGACTAAAGAAGAATTTTTGAGCCATTGTGCGCATGACAAAGCCGGGCTTGGTTGGGATGATTGGAAAAAAGCCGATTTATATACGTATGAAGCTGTAGTCTTCAAAGAGAAATGACTTATGGTAAAAAGTATTTTTTCACATCGTACGGAGAAAGGGGCGCAATGTGTAATTTGTCCTCATAACTGTAATCTGGCGGAAGGACAATATGGAATCTGTCGGAACAGGGCAAATCATGATGGTATTATTTGCTCTGAAGCATACGGACGTTTATGTGCATTTAATATAGATCCTGTAGAGAAGAAGCCTTTGTTGCATTTTCTTCCCGGAAGCAAGTGCTTGTCGGTCGCTTCGGCCGGTTGTAATCTTCGTTGTCAAAATTGTCAGAACTGGGAGATATCCCAGACTCCGGCGGTTGATGTTCATTCCATATCCATGTCGCCTGAGCGATTGGTCGAGTCTTGTTTGGAAGATGGATGTCCTTCTATTGCTTATACGTATACGGAACCTTTGACATATTATGAATATGTTTATGATGTTGCACGGTTAGCTCATGAACATGGGATAAAAAATATTTTGGTTTCTGCGGGGTATGTAAATAAGGATCCTATCAGAAATCTGTCTCTTTATCTGGATGCAGCCAATATTGATTTGAAATCCTTTAGCGATGATCTTTACGTGAAAGTAAATCACGGCCATCTGCAACCGGTTCTTGATGCATTGCTTATTTTAAAAGATGCCGGTGTTTGGTTGGAGATTACCAATCTTTTGATTCCACTCATAAATGATGATGCAGGAATGGTGAAACAAATGTGTCATTGGCTGGTGGAAAACGGTTTTGCTTCCAGTCCTTTACATTTTAGTCGTTTCTTCCCGATGTACAAGATGGATAAACTATCACCAACCCCGTTGGCTTCGCTTCTGAAAGCGCGTGATATTGCACAAACTGAAGGT
>CAZKSK010000301.1:0-3238 GCA_964555225.1 uncultured Bacteroides sp. | reverse complement strand
ATACAGGAGAAGACAATACCCATTTTGCTGGAAGGCCATGATTTAATTGGGGTAGCACAAACAGGCACAGGCAAAACGGCTGCTTATCTTTTGCCGGTTCTTGATAAATTATGCCAGGGTAGTTATCCAAAAGACGCTATAAATTGTTTGATTATGTCTCCAACTCGCGAATTGGCACAGCAAATAGATCAGCAAATGGAAGGATTCTCTTATTTTATGAATGTAAGTAGTGTTGCTGTTTATGGTGGCAATGATGGTATTCGTTATGAGCAGGAACGGAAAGGATTAGCTTTAGGGACAGATGTTGTAATTGCAACTCCTGGTCGTTTTATCAGCCATATGAATTTAGAAAATGTTGATTTATCTAAAGTTTCTTTTTTTATATTGGATGAAGCAGATAGAATGCTTGACATGGGTTTTTATGACGATATCATGCAAATTGTTAAGTGTCTACCGAAGAGTAGGCAGACCATTATGTTTTCGGCTACGATGCCCGCTAAAATTCAACAATTGGCAAATAATATATTAAATAATCCTGTGGAAATTAAAATAGCCGTTTCTAAACCTGCAGATAAAATTATTCAGACAGCTTATATATGTTATGAAAGTCAGAAGTTAGGGATTATAAATTCTTTGTTTAAAGAAGAGGATGTAAAATCGGAAAGAGTTATCATCTTTGCATCTTCAAAGCTAAAGGTAAAGGAAGTTACTCGAGCCTTGCAAAAATTTAAATTGAATGTTGGCGAAATGCATTCAGATTTGGACCAGGTTCAGCGTGATGATATTATGTATAAATTTAAGAATGGGTATATCAATATATTGGTTGCTACAGATATTGTTGCAAGGGGTATTGATATAGATGATATCCGTCTTGTCATTAACTTTGATGTTCCTCATGATTGTGAAGATTATGTTCATAGAATTGGACGAACAGCACGTGCTAATCATGATGGTTGTGCCATTACTTTCGTTAATGAAAAAGAGCAGGAAAAATTTCATGCTATAGAAAAATTCGTTGGTACAGAAATTTATAAATTAGCAGTATCTGAAGAATTAGGCGCTGTTCCTGCTTATGAACCGAGAGATTTCAGTCGCAGATCAGGCCAAAAACATAAAGTTTCAGGAGCAAAAAAAACAGACAAAAATAAATATTGCAATAATAAAGATCATCATGACAATAAGAAAAAGATTTTTTCGTCAGCAAAAGAAAAAAATAATTAATTATCTGTATCTTTATAGATGATCTTTCCATCTTTACTAATAACCATTTCAATAAGATAACAACTAGCTTCGTCTGGAATACACAAGCTGGCTTCAAAATGGTATCCATCGGCATTTACTTTTGTGAAATCCATATTCTTCAAAATAGCAGAATTTAGAAATTGGCTTGGAATGGAACCTTTAAAGTCACGTTTTTTTACATCTTTTGAAAAGAGACAATTCTTTTGATCATATACACAAATATGTATATAATTGTCGTAATATATATTTTCACTGCTTATCCCCTCATCTGTGTAACTCGTTTTTGTAACTTTTATTTTAGTCGGATTTATATAAACATAACCATGGTAGCGTTTACCCTGATAGAAAATAATAGAATCTTTTTTTATGACTTCATTGTTTTCAGAAATCGGTTGACTTTTTCTTATAAAGTATAAACTATCAGCGGGATCTTCTGATTTATATGCTTTTACCGTGTCATCAGTCATAGAATGAAACCACAATGCATCATCCGTTCTTTTGTCAATTTTAAATGCTGTTGTTTCGTTACCAATAAGATATAGGGAATCCTTTACTACTTTAATTTTTAAAGGTATGGCAGTACTATCCGGATAAAAAATACTATCTCCTTCGATTTTGAATAAAACTGTTTCGGTATCTTCATCAATCCAAATACCTTGTAGTGATTTTTTGGCTTGCAAGTCTTCGGCCTGTTCGTTATCCCCTTTGTTCTTATTGTTATTACAATTTGTTGTAATAAAGAGAGCGATAGCCAAAAATAGAAAAAACTTTGCTCTTTTCATATCATTGGCAAATGTACAAAAAAATAATAAGAATGAACAACCTGTTGATAAAAAAACGGGTAATTTTTATTAAGAATTAGATGTATATATGCAGATAAATGCTATTTTTGCAATATGAATGATTTGAGTAAACATATTGAACGTTTATTGTTGGACAATGATTGTGTAATTGTTCCTGGCTTAGGAGGATTTATTGCATATAACGTATCAGCAAGGTACGTAAGTGAAGAAAATCTTTATTTGCCTCCAATGCGTACTATTGGTTTCAATTCACAATTGATATTAAATGATGGTTTGCTCGTTCAATCATATATGCAATATAATGATGTAAGTTATCCTGAAGCTTTGAGAATTTTGGAAGCTGATATAGATGAAGTCAAAGATATATTGCAAAATGAAGGCAGTGTGGATTTTAAAGGAATAGGGATTTTACATTATACCGTTGATTGCTCATATACGTTCAAATCATGTGAATGCGGAATTCTTTCACCTACTCTTTATGGGTTGAGTTCTTTTTTAATATCTGAGTTGAGAGTTATCAATAAAACTGCTGTTTATCCAATAGAGAATTTATTAGGCAATAATAGGGAGAAAATTGAAAAAATAGAGACAAAGCGAAATAAAACTTTGGCTAAAGATAAGCACAATATGATTATTAAAATGAATAGGAAGGCATTGGATTACACAGTAGCCATTGCCGCTTCTATTGCTCTATTTTTTGTTTTTTCTATACCGGTAAAGAATACTGATGTCAGCATGGAGAATTATGCATCTCTTTCTTATTCATCACTCTTCAAAGAAATAAAAAATAAATCTTTAGTTCTTAATGTTATAAAATCAGGTTATTTGGATAAAGTTGCTGTTAAATCAACATCTGTTGTTGCTAAAACAAAAATGGATGTAAATAATAAGTCAGAAGAAGATTCTTTTACAAAATCAAATAGTAAAAATATAAATTTGACTACCCGAAGTGAGGAGGTTAAAGTCACATCGGTAAAAAAGAATGTAGCAACGCCTTCAGTATATAAATCAGCATCTATTGAAACAATAAAGCTCACTCCAAATAAATATAAAGTTATTATTGCAAGCGTTAATTCTCGTAAAATGGCTGAGTACATGGTTTCACAGGCTGCTTCGAAAGGATATAGCAGTGCTTTTATTGTTGAAGGTAAAAAACATTTTCGAGTAGCAATAAGTTCATATCCTACTCTAAC
>CAZKSK010000300.1:0-3241 GCA_964555225.1 uncultured Bacteroides sp. | reverse complement strand
ACATTCTAACTGATAAAGCATTATAAATCAGAATAAAATCAGTTAGAATGTTGTTCTGAAAAAGGTGATTCCGAATTTTTCTGCGCTGTAAAAACAACTTTTTTCAAATCTTTCATGATATGATTTCTGCAACATTTCGTAGAAGGCTCCAATAAACTTGGTTCCATGAGTTCCAATTCCCTGTATAATTCTTCACATAGTTCCGGATAATGCCGGCATATCTTATAAGCAAGTTTCATTAATAATGATTTTACACCCGGAGTATTATCCGCACTTTTCATATTGTACAAACAAAAGTCTAAGAAGTCAGTACGGATGGTTTCGTCACAAAACTGCTGGCGTTCCAGTATATTAAGAAGCAGACGGTGACATGTGACATTCCGATCATCCATTGCCATGTTTATCAAGTCTTGTTGATGATGTTCCAGCCATTTATTTTTTTCTTGATCAACATGGGAAAGAATCCATGCAGCATTAGACGAACACCGTTCGTTTTCATCAGAAAGACAAAGGTAGAGTTCCTGAAGAACAGCAGAATCTTTAGTAGCAAGATTACTTAATTCGGCTATTTCGTTTATTTGAATTCGTTTATCTAATCTTTTCTTTATTTCCATTTTCTTTCATCTCAATTAATAGAATAATCTCACAATCTCTTTTTTCGAAAAGTTCCGTAAAGGTAAGCTTATGCTTTTGAAAATAAAAGGTTTTTTAGGAAAAAACTGCCTCAGGAAAAGGCAGTATCGTAAATAGCTGAATTTCAACAGATAAATCATAACCAGCCGAGACGAGACCGATAGGCATCCGTCCGTCCTCGGCTGGTTATATCTTTTTTCTCGGTTGGGCATGTTTTTCCGAACAGATGGATTGAATTCGATAAACTATTGAGTTCAATCTATTTATCTAATTTATATTTTTTGTATATTCGCAGCACTTAAACTAATTGATTATGGAAAATCGAATCATAAAACGGGTTTTGATTCTTATGTATATTTTTATAGGAATCTCTGTTTTCTCAATTGCTCAAACAATCAAACCTATAAAGTCAATCCCATACGAATGGAAAAGTGTTCCGATAGTAGGCGGAGGATTTGTGGACGGTATTGTTTTTCATCCGTCCCAACCCGATATCTGTTATTGCAGAACGGATATGGGCGGTGCCTATAAATGGAATGCCTCTACGAAAAGTTGGATGCCGCTGATGGATTGGGTTAGCTTGGACGACTCCAATTTGCAGGGAGTGGAAAGCATTGCCATCGATCCGCAGAATGCAGATAATGTTTATCTGGCTTGCGGTACCTATACGACCAATTCCAATGCTGCAATCTTGTGTTCTTATGACGGAGCCAGGACTTTCACGCGAATAGATGTTCCTTTCACTATGGGAGGAAATGAAAACGGACGAGGCAACGGAGAAAGAATGATGGTGGATCCTCAAAATGGAAATATCATTTATATAGGAACCCGCCAGAATGGCTTATGGCGGAGTGTCGATAAAGGAAAGAGTTGGAAGAAAGTAACGACGTTCCCTGATGTCACGGAACCGTTCAATCCTGCCGATCGTTCCAGTTGGTTCAACCGCGGATGCGGCATCATTTGCGTGATTTATGATTCTTATGATAAGGCCGATAAACGGGGTACCAAGGATATTTATGCAGCCGTTTCATTGATGGGGAGAAATAATTTGTTTGCAAGTCATGATTATGGCGAAAGCTGGGCTCCGATCGAAGGTGAACCTACCCAATACCGCCCTACCCACATGGTTTTATCAAACGACAGGCAATTGTTTCTGACTTACGGGGATACTCCGGGACCAAGTCAGATGAGCGACGGGGCTGTATGGAAATATGACATTTCCAAAAACAGATGGACCGATATCTCTCCCGTAAAACTGAAAAAAGCTGAAAAAGCCGGATTCGGTTATGCTGCCATATCCGTTGATATCCACAATCCCGAACATGTCATTGTAAGCACTCATTCATTGGGTGGAAAACATGGTTTTGACAGTGACGAGATGTTCCGTTCTACCGATGGCGGTAAAAAATGGAAACCTATCTTCAAAACAGGATACGAATATAATTATTCGATAGCTCCCTATGTAAAGGTTGCTCCCTTGCATTGGATGTTCGATATAGAGATTGATCCTTCTAACTCGGAACATGCCTTGTTCACCACCGGATTCGGCGGATGGGAAACATTCAACTTGTCTGCTGTTGAGAAAGAAAAGAAAGTAAAATGGAGTCTTCTTTCCAAAGGAATTGAGGAAACGGTGCCTCTGGAACTTTATACTCCCGAAAAAGGAGCTCATTTGATATCGGGGATCGGTGATTACGGAGGATTCACCCATTTCGATTTGACTGCACCTTCTCCTACAGGAAGTCATGACAATCCTCATTTCGGAAATACGAACGGAGTGACCGGCGCCTGGTTGAAACAGAATTTAATCGTCAGAGTCGGTATTCCTTTTAATCATCTGCCCAAAAACGCCCTTCCCATCTCCTATTCCGAAGATGGCGGAAAAAGTTGGACCATGTGTTCCAATCTTCCTACCGAAAAAGCTGAGAACGGATTTATTGCAGTGGCAGCCGACGGTTCTTCATGGATTTGGACTCCGGATCGTTCCATGTCATACATCACTCGAGATAAGGGAAACAGCTGGAAACCTTGTAAGGGATTACCGGAAATCATGCATGTGACGGCCGATAAAGTAAATTCCAAACGTTTTTATGCGGTAGATGCCGTCAACGAAATTGTATATAGCAGTGAAGACGGTGGAGAAACTTTCCAAACGGATTCTTTACAGTTGACTGTAAAGCTATTCCGCCCGAGAAGAAGCAACAATAATATGTTCATGATTCCTTCCATGCGGGGCGACCTGAGAGGCGGACAAGACAGGATATATGCCACTCCCGGATATGAAAAAGACTTGTGGATTGCCGCATATGACGGACTTTATCACTCCACTGTTCAAAAAGGATTCGATTTTCACGCATTGGATAAAGTACACACGATATATGCTTTCGGCTTCGGAAAAGCGAAACCGGGTAACAATTATCCGACTCTTTACTTAATAGGAATTGTGAACGGTCAATACGGATTCTTCCGTTCGGACGATGCAGCCGTATCCTGGGTTCGCATTAACGACGACACCCATCAATACGGTTTGGTCCTTCACATCTGCGGAGACATGCAGGAATATGGTCGGGTATATGTAGGCACGCACGGTAGAGGAATCATCACCGGA
>CAZKSK010000299.1:0-3245 GCA_964555225.1 uncultured Bacteroides sp. | reverse complement strand
TGGTTTTTCCTGGAGCTCTTCATCAATCATATTTTTCGGAAGTAAAGAAAGGGCCGAAACAGGATCAATTAACAAATCCTTTTGGGCGAGGAATATTATATTACTTGGAAGTTTACTGATAATTACATTTATTTTCTTAACCAGTCGACATTGGGTTGACTCTTATATAAATAATAAAGTTTCATGGTTAATTTATTTATGGGTTTTAGCTAGGGTAGTTGAAGATTACTTTTTTCATTATTTCCTGGCTATTAAAAAACAGCTTTTGGGTTCAGTTATGATGTTTGCCTCAAAAGTCATTTTTCTAGGCATGGTCTTATTGATCCCACTATCTGTTCAAAAGCTCATCAGTCTTAATATTTTATCTTCCGGACTTGCTATTCTTTATATATTTGGAATAAACAAGAAAGATATAGGATCTTTTGAGTTTGATAAAGATGCATTTAAAACAGTCTTAAATTTTTCAATGTGGCAACTATTTGGATTTTCGGGCCTTTATATTATTAATTTTGGTGATAATATTGTCATAAAGTATTTTATGACTACCGTTGATGTGGGGGTTTATAATGCAAGCTATAAGTTGTTCGATGGGATTGCAAACTTATCGAATATTGTTTTAGCTTATTTTGCATCAATTGTAACAGTAGCTGTCGCTATAAAAGATAGCAAAAAGATATATGAGATATTTTTCAAAGATAGATATTGGATTATAAGTGTAGCAATGGTAATACATCTTTTAATGATAGTTTTCTCGAAAGTTATAGTTCTTACTATTTTTGGAGAAGAATATTCAGGGGCAGTAAATTCATTGCGAGTTCTGTTGGTTGGGAGCGCGATAAATTATTTTTTTGTTTTTTATCGGTTATTCTATAATACTACAAACCGTTATAAAGCGCTTCAAGTTACCAATATAGCAAGATCAATAATAAATATTGTTTTAGATGTTCCACTGGTTATGTGTTATGGAATTATCGGTGCTGCTTATGCAACAACAATATCAATAATAATTACATTTATATTTTCTTGGGGATATTGCGAAAGGAAAATTAAAACAATTGCGAAATAAGAATGATTAAGAAAAATATTGCAATCATATTACCTAAATTGGCAGGTGGCGGAGCTGAAAGAGTTGGAGCTGCTGTATCGAAATACTTAGCCCAAAAAAATAAAGTCTATATTATACTGTATGATGATAAAAAGATCGATTTTCCTTAAGGAGGAGAAATAATAGCTTTGGGATTGATTGGATCCTATAAGAACATAAAAAAAATTATTAATTACCACAAAAGAGTAAAATATATAAAACAAATAAAAAAAGAAAAAAATATTGATGTGGCTATCAGCTTTCTAGAAACGACCAACTTTGTCAATATACTATCTCGGCAAAATGAAAAAGTGATTATTTCAGTTCGTAATTACGTCTCAAAACTGGCATCGGGAGTATATGGATTTTTATATAAAAATATGATAAAGATATTATATAATAAAGCTGATTTGGTAGTTTCTGTATCAAAAGCAATAGCGTTTGATTTAGTTAACAAATATAAAATAAAACAACATAAAATAAAAGTGGTATATAATCCATATAATATCGCTATGATCCAAATGAATGCTTCTTACCCATTGGAAAAGGAAATAGCCAGGAATTGTTATATACATGGCATGATCACCCTACGGGTGGTTACTTCGAATCTCCAACAGGTTCTTATAAATTTACCAATCCTGATGGAAGCGTTAGAACTATGTCACGTAGTACTGCTGAAAACGCAATGAAAGGAAGTTTTTATGTAGTTGGGAATAGAGGCCCCACCCCTGGCTCTGATAAAGGGCAAGGCTCTGCATTAGAGATCACCATTGAACCACGTTTTAATGAAGTTCACTTAATAAACAGTGCAGAACAAAAAGTCACGATGCCATCAAATTGGTTTTTCAATGTAAAGGAGGGTGATAGATGAAAATGGTAGTTCTTTTTATTGTATTTTTTTTGAGTTTCAGGGTTTATTCTCAAAATTCGCCTACCGGTAGTATCGACTACAACCCAAAAGCATCATCTGTCAGCGTGGTTTTTTCAGATGTTAATGTTCTTCCCGATTCAATACTTTCACTTCATTTTGAAACTCTTCGGATTGAAAAATGTAATAATTTAAATTTCAATCTGTTATTCAAGCAATTAGCAAAAAAAAATGAATTGCGTACTCTCTATTTGAGAGATTGTAACCTTACATCCTTCCCAAAAGGAATAGCAGAGATACCAAATCTTAAAACATTAGTGTTTGAAAGTAATACTTTAAAAACCATTCCAAGACGCATCAAGAAGATGAGGCTAGAAAATCTTGATGTTGCGATGAGCGGTATTGGAAATTTGTCATATAGGAAACAAAATGTTTTTTTTGCATTAGTGCGTAATTTAGCCTCTCCATCTGGAATGTATATGTCTTTGCAATCCAATGGTTTAGATTCTCTGCCTGATAATTTTAAGGAAATCAATTTAGTCGGTATTGATATTAGCGATAACAATTTTGATCAATTTCCTCAAGTGTTATGTGAGATGGTAAATAAAGATAATCTACGAAATATTACAGTTGATAATATGCAAACATTACTTAATTCCTCGAGTACATTATTAGGGATACAAAATAGGAATAATAGAAGTTATGTGAATATTTTTTTTAATTGTTTTGTGGATGATACGCTTTGTTTTTCTGAGAATGATTTGAATTACTTGAATAATACCTTTTCTGCTATTAACTTTTTACAAAAATGGGCAAGGACTAAACGATTTAATATGAGATAAAATATATTTCCAGTTGCTCCTCGCTTATTCACGAATCTTCTAATATGCTAATGCCAATCCTTTTTCTGAGTTTGCATCTATTGCAGGAATCTGCAAACGGGGAAGACAATGCAGATAAAACCTAAAAAAGTTGTTCGTCTTAAAGCGGGTAATGAGTTAGCCAGTAAGGTAAAGTAAAAGAATTTTAAACAATTTAAGGAGCTCCGGAAAACGGGGCTTTTTTTACTTTAAAGAATAGCCTGAAATTTAGTTTGCTTAATAAAAGCATCAAGGAGAGCGAAGACGTGTTGTTTGTCTTCATCCGCCATTTTAGAAACTTCCTCAATCCTTCTGATGGTTCCAGAAGGACAAAAGACAATGTTCAATATTAGTATAATTCCGTCGGAATTAATCTTTGGCAACTGGAATATAAAGAAGGGATTTTAAGAAAAACTACCGATTTTGTTGCTAA
>CAZKSK010000298.1:0-3270 GCA_964555225.1 uncultured Bacteroides sp. | reverse complement strand
GCAGCAGTTTCCATCATTGATTGTATCTAACATTAATGGATCTATACAGTCGGTGATGCTTCCGGTCCTGGCATCCCAGCAGGATAACAGACCACGTGTCAAAGAAATAATGAGGCGTGCGATCGTTACCAGTTCTTTTATAATATTCCCGATGATGGTGGGACTAGCTGTTACAGCTGAGCCATTGGTCAAGTTGTTATTAACCGACAAATGGTTACCAGCAGTTCCTTTCTTGCAGATATTTTGCGCAAGCTATGCGTTGTGGCCGATACATACGGCAAATCTGCAGGCAATAAATGCATTAGGCCGCAGTGATATATTTTTAAAGCTTGAGATCATTAAGAAAATCATGGGTCTATCCATATTAAGTGTGACGGTATTTTATGGGGTCTATGCGATTGCATTAGGACAGGTTCTAAGTGGGATAATTTCAACGTTTATTAATGCGTATCCAAATAAAAAACTGCTTAACTACAGTTATATTGAGCAATGGAAAGACATTATGCCCTCGTTATTATTGTCTTTGGTTATGGGGGTAGTGATTTACAGTATTAAGTGGCTGGGATTGCCAGTACTGATTACATTGATTATTCAGGTGGGTGTTGGTGTTGTGTTATACATTGCACTGGCATGGATGTTTAGACTCGAATGTTTTAATTATTTAATATCAACTGGTAAAGATATTCTCGTGAACAGGAATGATAAATCAATATGAAGCGACTTTTATTATTAGGTGGTTCAACTCAACAAATTCCAGCAATTGAATATGCCAATAAACAAGGTTGTTATACTGTGTTGTGTGATTATCTTCAGGACAACCCTGGTCAGCATTGTGCGGATAAGTTTTATTGTGTGAGTACTACAGATAAAGAAGCTATCCTTGAAGTTGCACATAAGGAAAAGGTGGATGGCATAGTTGCTTATGCATCGGATCCAGCAGCACCAACTGCAGCTTATGTTGCAGAACAAATGGGTCTGCCGACTAACCCTTATAAATCCGTAAAAATATTAGCTTATAAAGATAAGTTCCGGGATTTTTTAAAAACAAATGATTTCAATTGCCCGTGTGCTCAAAGCTTTGAAAACTATGAGAAGGTAAAAGAATCAATACATAAGTTTATATTTCCGGTAATGGTTAAGCCGATTGATTCATCTGGCAGTAAAGGAGTTAAGAAAGTAGAGTCTTTAGATAAACTTGAAGTAGCGTATAAAGCTGCATGGGATCAGTCAAGAGGAAAGCATATAATAATTGAAGAGTTTATAACTATGGATCATAAGTATATGATTGGCGGCGATTGTTTTGTACTTAATGGAAAAGTAGTATTTTGGGGACTACTTAATTGCCATAGAGATTTTAATGTAAATCCATTGGTTCCGATTGGAAAAAGTTATCCTCTATTGATAAATGACGCTAGGATTGAAAAATTGAAAATAGAGATTCAACGAGTGGTTGATATATTGGAGATAAGGTTTGGAGGGTTTAACCTCGAAATTATGCTGGATGAGCATGATAGAGTATTTATAATAGAAATGGGACCCCGGAACGGGGGAAATATGATTCCTGACTTGCTTTATCTGATTACAGGCGTTGATCTGATAGGAGCCACAGTTGAAGCGGCAATGGGGAATAATAATCTCGTTTTTGATTATGTTGTAAAAGAATCTTATTATGCTACTCATAACTTACACACATCAAAAAATGGATTTCTTAAAGATGTAGTATTTGATGAAGAAATAGAGAAAAGAATCATAAAAAAAGTAATTTATAAAAAACGGGGAGACCTTGTTCAATTCTTTGACGGAGCAAATAAAGCTATTGGAATAGTATTTTTAAAGTTTGATTCAAAGGAAGAGATGCTATATACAATGGATCACATTTGTAAATATATTAATGTCATAGTTGAGTAGGTGGTACATATGAAAGAAATCGGTGGATACTTTGGTTTGGAACAATTGATCAATAATGAATATTACAAAGATTTATTGGCTTTAAATACAGGGCGGAATGCACTTTTATATCTATTAAAGGCGAAGAATATTCAGAAGCTATATATACCTTATTACTTATGTAACTCCGTAAGCAATATGTTAGATAAGTATGAGTACAATTTTGTTTATTATAATGTTGATTCTGATTTTATGCCGATATTTAATAAAACACTTAATGATAATGAGTACATATATGTCGCGAATTATTATGGCCAATTGACGAATGAGAAGGTGCTAAATCTTAAACAGAAATTTAACCAAATCATATTAGATAACATTCACGCATTTTTTCAAAAACCGCTAGATGGAATTGATACCATTTATTCTTGCAGGAAGTTTTTTGGTGTTCCTGATGGTGCATATTTATCAACCGACTCTGTCTTGGATGAAGTATTAGAAATTGACATTTCCAAAGATAGAATGAGGCATATCCTGGGACGCTTCGAAGGCGCGGCTTCAGATTATTATAGCTACTTCAAGGAAAACGATGCGTCGTTGAAGTTTGAACCTTTAAAATATATGTCCAAGCTTACTCATAATATTTTGGGAGCAATTGACTATGAGAGGGTTAATCGAATTAGGAATGAAAACTATGCTTTTTTGGATAGTGAACTTAAAAGTACAAACAAGCTGAAACTTACTACACCTCAAGGGCCTTTTGCGTATCCAATATATTTGGAAAATGGTATAGAGATTAGAAAAAAACTAGCACAAAAGAAAATGTATATACCAACGCTTTGGCCTAATGTTTTGGAGGATACCCCGGAGGGAAGTATCGAGTACGATTTTGCTGCTAATATTTTGCCTTTGCCATGTGACCAGAGATATAGAGTGGAGGATATGAAATATTTATTAAATATGATTAGGAGTGTTACGTAATGGATAATAAATTATATTTTAGAGCATTTGAATTTGAAGATTTACAGTTTATTAATAAACTTCGAAATGATGAAGAAGCATTCCAGTACACGTGTGGCAATAAGTATTATATCTCGTCAGTAAGAGATAAAAAATGGATAGAAGATAAAATTTTTAATAATAGTAACCAGCTCTACTTAATGCTTTGTACAAAAGAAGACCACAAGCAAGTAGGCTACATAGCGATTACTAATATTGATCATATAAATAAAAAAGCTCAATATGGTGGGATAGTAATAGAAAAGGAATATTCCGGAACAGGGTACGGAACTGAAGCAACTAGACTACTATTAAAGCATATCTTTGAAGAATTAGGATTGAATATGGTTTATGGTTTTTGGAGAGAAGACCATAAAGCATCTT
>CAZKSK010000297.1:0-3302 GCA_964555225.1 uncultured Bacteroides sp. | reverse complement strand
ACAAACCGGCTTTAATTGTTTAAAAAAATCATTTCCTTTATCATCCACTAAAATAAATGCAGGAAAATCTACTACTTCTATTTTCCAAATAGCTTCCATGCCTAATTCCGGATATTCAAGGCATTCAATGCTCTTAATATTATTTTGTGCCAAAATAGCAGCTGGACCACCAATAGAACCTAAATAGAAACCACCATATTTCTTACAAGCATCCGTAACGACCTGGCTCCGATTACCCTTAGCTAACATAATCATACTTCCCCCATGACTTTGAAATAAATCTACATAAGGATCCATACGATTAGCAGTTGTTGGTCCCATAGAACCACAAGCCATGCCTTTCGGCGTTTTTGCAGGTCCCGCATAATAAATAGGATGATCCTTTATATATTGAGGTAAATCCTCGCCTCTATCCAAACGCTCTTTCAATTTGGCATGAGCAATATCACGACCTACAATAATCGTTCCGGTTAAAGATAAACGAGTTGCTACTGGATATTTAGTCAATTCTTTTAGAATTTTATCCATAGGCTGATTCAAATCTATTTTTACACCATTACCTTCTCCGTCATTGCGTAGCTCCTCAGGAATCAATTCACCCGGTTTATCATCCATTTTTTCAATCCAAATGCCCTCCGAATTAATTTTACATTTAATATTACGATCTGCAGAGCAACTGACACCAAGTCCAACAGGACAAGAAGCGCCATGACGAGGTAAACGAATAATTCGGATATCATGAGCCATATATTTACCACCAAATTGCGCACCAAGACCTATCTTATAAGCCTCTTCCAATACTTTTTTCTCTAGTTCTATATCCCGAAAGGCACGACCTGTTTCATTACCTGTAGTAGGCAAGTTATCATAATAATGAGTAGAAGCTAACTTTACCGTAAGAAGATTCTTTTCTGCCGATGTTCCTCCAATAACAAAAGCTATGTGATAAGGTGGGCAAGCAGCTGTTCCTAAAGTCTTCATTTTTTCTACAAGAAACGGAATTAATGTATCCGGATTCAATAGAGCTTTAGTTTCCTGATAAAGATAAGTCTTATTAGCCGAACCGCCACCTTTGGTTACACAAAGGAACCGATACTCCATGCCTTCGGTTGCTTCTATATCAATCTGGGCAGGTAAATTGCATTTAGTATTCACTTCTTCATACATGGAAAGCGGAGCATTTTGACTGTAACGAAGATTTTCTTCCGTATAAGTTTTATAAACTCCGAGAGAGAGGGCCTCTTCATCACAGAAACCAGTCCAGACTTGTTGCCCCTTTTCACCATGAACAATAGCAGTGCCTGTGTCCTGACATAAAGGTAATTGGCCTTTCGCTGAGACTTCTGCATTGCGTAGAAACGTTAAAGCTACATATTTATCATTCTCGCTAGCTTCAGGATCATTTAGAATATTTGCGACTTGTTGGTTATGAGAACGACGTAACAAAAAAGAAACGTCTCTAAAAGCAGTATTAGCCATTACTGTAAGACCTTCTTTTTCAACTTTTAAGATCTTATGTCCTTCAAATTCACTGACAGAAACATAATCTTTCGTCAGCAAATAATATTCCGTATCATCTTTCCCCATTTGGAACATAGGTTGATACTTGAATTCAGTATTTGCCATATCAAATTTTATTTAAAGTGTTATTATGTTAATTTTAAAGCATACAAAGATAAGAAACTATCTACAATTCTCCTTTCAATTGTTCCAATCTTTGTATTATTTTATCACAATCAGACTTTATAAGGCTTAGTTCACGCTCTACTTTACCTACAAATGACATCAACTCTCCCTGAGTTATGCCACCCCAATCCATTTCTTTTTTCGCATCTTTACATATCCAATGCATCCAAGCATCTTGAGACTTAATATATTTCTTAAGAAAAGAAACCAGACAATCAATATTTATATTATTTTGTAAAAGGTGAAAACGACTTTTGAGCAAATATAGCAAAGCCGTCCATTCATAGGCATCATAAGTATCATATAAACTTTGCAAACGCTCCTTTACTTCCTCTATTGAAACAATTTTACCAATTTCTATATCTTTCAACAAAGACTTTATTTCTATAGACGGGACCAACATTCCAACAACATCATCCCATTCACCATCACCGGCTTCTACTGTGGGAGACAACAAAGAAGTAAGAGTTTCCATACTATCAAGTATTGTACCTCCCAGATGCTTCATCAACACACGACCGATAAAAACATCCAAAGCCATTTCATAATAATATAATCCCTTGTTCAAATTAGAACTTTTAATAATTACTTGCTGGTAATTATATTTTTCAGCATAAAGTCCATCTTCTTCGAGCATATTCTTTAAGATGGCTTCACCTTTTAATACTTGCTGAATTGTAAAAGGATTCAATATCGAATAATTTATCCAATCAAGTCGCCCCTCTTCTTCACGTTTATCACGATTAGGCCATTTATGTTCATCTCTATAAGTACCTACAGTGCATAAATTTGCACCTGGTAAAAGATAACAATTTAATCCATCGCCTATCAAATAAGAAAACGGAAAATTTGTCGTATCCATATGTGCAGTAAGTTTTCCCATTACCATAGTGAATACTCCTACACGGGCAGGCCATAGGATATGTGAACCCGACGCTGTCTTCGATCCCCTCTGTAAAACTCCGTAATGCATCGGACCTAACTTATACATATGATTACTCTGATTTGTACATGAACCGGCATTAAAAAAAGAAAACAAACCTGCAATCAATAAAGTCGCTTTATGATGACTTACAGTAAATGGCCCTGCAAACAAGGCACATCCTTCTCCATTCTCAAGTTCACTATTACAAAAAATCAAAGAAGAAGATGCAGAATAACCACTACCAATATGACATGATTGGCCAACAAAACATTCTTTCAGAATGGAACTTTCTCTAACACTGCTGCCACCACATATAATAACATCCTCACAAATAACATTATGTCCGATACTTATCGGAGATTCTTCCGAACTCATCAGGCTGCAATTCGTCATTCTTGCAGTACCTTCTAATTCAGAATTATCACCAAAATAAACATCTTCTATCCGACCTACATTTACAATTTTAACATTACGTCCTATAAATCCTTGTTCTTCTTTTCGACCACCGATATAAGTTTCAATTAAACAATCCCATTCCTTCATTAAAGATTTGTTACCTGAATTGACAGCCATTAAATAGGCCTCTTGTGCAGATAAAGAATCATACATTTTTACAGGAGTCCCGCCCATTTCATTAAGAACTGCTATCTTTAACCCATTCCCACAATTACTCCTTATATTAAATTGCATT
>CAZKSK010000296.1:0-3308 GCA_964555225.1 uncultured Bacteroides sp. | reverse complement strand
AAGTATAACAGCTCCTGAAGGAACGGAATACCTTTATAATCAAAATCTGATAAATAAAGTGGCACAGATTAGTGCGGATTCAGTGAAAGGAGTGAAAGATGTAGTTGCTCGGTATGCGGGAGGCGGTAACTCAAGTGCCAACACGGGGTCTGTAATGATTTTTCTAAAAGATCCGTCGGAAAGAAAGATGTCTCAAGATAAGATTTATGATAAACTTTCCAGAATTTATAATACGATTCCGGATGGAAGGATCATTGCCAGTCAGGAACCTACAATCTCTACTTATTCATCAAGAGGATTACCGGTCCAATTTGTTATTCAGAATCTTGATTTTGAAAAGATTCGTTCGGTGTTGCCCAAATTTATGGACGAAGTGCAAAATAGCCCGGTATTCAGCAATACAGACGTCAATTTGAAATTTAATAAACCAGAGATTGATATTGCTATAGACAGATTGAAGGCTAACAGTCTGGGAGTTAGCATACGGGATGTCTCCAAAACTATTAATTTGGCTTATAGCGGAACGAGATATGCTTATTTTTTGAGAAACAACAAACAATATTATGTTATAGGCCAGGTTCCGAAAGAGGATCGTAATAAGCCTGCGGATATAACAAGCCTTTATGTAAAATCAAATAAAGGTGAGATGATTCAGGTTGACAATTTGGTAGACACAAAGGAGAATAGTAATCCTCCCATTATCTATCATTATAATCGATATAAATCAGCAACGGTTTCGGCCAATTTGGCAAAAGGAAAGACGTTAGGTGACGGCATTATCGAAATGCAACGTATTGCTCATAAATTGCTTGATGAATCTTTCAATACTGATTTAGCCGGCTCTTCACGTGATTTTGCCGAAAGCAGTTCGAATATTTCGTTTGCATTGATTTTGGCTTTATTGTTGATTTATCTCATTCTTGCTGCTCAGTTTGAAAGTTTCCGTGATCCGTTTATCATTATGCTTACTGTGCCGATGGCTATTGCGGGTGCTATGCTATCCTTATGGATTTGTGGACAAACCTTAAATATTTTTTCGGAGATTGGTATGATTATGTTAATCGGCATTGTGACGAAGAATGGTATCTTGATTGTAGAATTTGCCAATCAGAAACGTAAATTGGGCATGGATCGCAGAGTTGCAGCCTTTGAAGCGGCTTCAGCACGTTTTCGTCCTATTTTGATGACTTCGCTGGCTACTTTCTTCGGGTGCCTTCCAATTGCTTTGTCCATGGGATCAGGAGCACAAAGTCGTGCACCTTTGGGAACGGTCGTTGTAGGCGGATTGCTCTTCTCGTTAATACTTACATTATTTGTTATACCAGTTACCTATATGGTGTTGTCCAGTAAAAATAAATACAAAAAATGAAAAAGGGATTCTTATTAGTCGTATTGCTGCTATCAATTGGTGTAAAAGCTCAAACACTTTCTTTACAGGAATCAATTGATATGGCTCTTAAAAATAATTTTGACATTCATGTATCAAGAAATGAGGCTGATATAGATAAATTGAACAATACAGCGGGTAATGCAGGAATGTTGCCTACTGTAAAACTTAACGGTTCAAGCACTTTAAGTTACAACAATGTATATCAAAAATATTTTTCGGGTACAATCTCTAAATACCCTCATCAAGCAAGTACGGATTTAGGTGCAGATGCTATGCTTTCGTGGACGCTTTATGACGGTGGAAAAATGTTTATCACTAAGAAAAGGCTTTCTCAGACACAGGCTTTGGGCGAGCTGCAATTTAAGGCGCAGGTACTAGCTGTGATGTATGATGTGATAGCTGCTTATTTTGACATTGTACGACAGAAAGAACAACTTAATTCTATCAATGAAATAATTAATTATGATAAACAGCGGGTACTTATTGCACAGACAGGATTTAATGCAGGAACGTTGGCAAAAACCGAGTTGTTACAGGCACAGATCGATTTAAATGTGGAAAGAGAAAATGCCATCAATCAGAAATATGCCATCAGTGATGCGCAAAAAACGTTGAATGTATTGTTAGGACAAGCTCCCGCCACCGATATCGAGGTTTCTGATATTATTCCGCCTTCATCTGTTCCAGATAAGAATGAGATGTTATTGAAAATAGATACATCCAATGCTGATTTATTGTCTTTGCAAAAACAGATTGAAGTTGCCAGACTTTCAGTAAAGGAGGCTCAGAAGGGGAGTGCTCCGCAATTAAGCATGCAAGGTGGATATTATTGGTCACAAGGGCATAACTCACAAGGCAGTATTCAAAATAATCATTCATATGGCGCACAAGTAGGTGGAACGCTTTCCATTCCTTTATATACAGCCGGTGAAACAAAAAGAAAGACAGCCATAGCAAGAACGGAGTTGCTTATATCCCAATATAATCTGGATAATACACGATTGCAGATAATCAAGGATTTGCAGAATTCATACAAGGATTTTGAGAATCAGCAACAGTTGTTGCGAATAGAAAAAGAGAATTATCAGTTGGCCAAGGAAAATATGGAAATATGTCTGCAACGTCTCAAACAAGGACAGACTACTTCTCTCGAAGTGCACCAGGCACAGGAAAGCTATGCACAATCATCTACGAGACTCACAAATATCAAATACAATTTGAAAATGGCCGAAACTAAGTTGAAACAAATGATTTCAGCATTGTAAGATTAATGTTGAAATTATAATATCATCATAGAAAAAGTAAGAGATTCTTATCATAATAGCGACGAAGTACATTGTTTAGCTTATTTTCGATGATATGTGAACAAAAGTTTATTTGTATTATTACAGTACGAAAAGGAGATATCATCATAATATTTTCGAAAAAACAGTTCCAATGGATTTTCCGGATCTATGATACCATTGTTCATAGGATTATAGCATTTTGTTTGATACAGAAAACAAAGTTCAAAACGATTTTCGTATACTGTTAACAAAATATCAATTGTCTTGTATGATTTGATCACAAGTTGTTCTGTTATGAAACGAATCGTAAGCTCTATTGTTACATCTGCCTTTTTGTTATTTACTATCATATCTACCTGCTCATGAATATCTTTGGCATGGTAATCTATTTTATGAACTTTTTTCATTTTTTTGTTGACGCTATTAAGGTTAGTTTTTCTGTTCTATAATTTATTATTGTGTTACTTTCTTTTGAATTGGGGAGAACATTAAGTTAAGCTTGGTGAAAGTGATTGAGTGAGGATAATACATTTCTTTACGTGACTTTGCTATCCGAGGAAGGGATAGAAGTGACGTTGAAAAAATATGTTTTACGGGGGGAAATTGACCGTATAACATACCACTTACCGCTA
>CAZKSK010000295.1:0-3311 GCA_964555225.1 uncultured Bacteroides sp. | reverse complement strand
AATGTTTAAGATAAGATATTAGAACTATTGCAAAACATATTTTGCAATAGTTCTAATATCTTTTTGTTCTCACAAAATACTATGACTCTATACTCTCGGAATTCTATTATACTTTTATTTCTATTCGTTATCGGCATTGTTTCATCCTGCACGAATCGGACTTCTTCCAATCGTCAATTACAAAGGATAGATACTCTAATGGACAAACGACCGGATCTTGCATTTTCTTTATTAAGAAAGATATCCGACCCTCAAAAAATGTCAAAACAGGATCAAGCCTATTTCGCCTTGCTCTATGCAGCAGCAACAGACAAGAATGAACTGCCATTACTTCCCTGTGATTCTTTATTGAACACCGCCATAGATTACTACAAGAAAAATGACATAGGAAAAGCTGTCGCTTTATTATACAAAGGTCGGCTACAAGCACAAATGAACGACGAGAAGGCTGCTATTACTACCAGTTTGAAAGCAATAGATATTTTACAAAACTACCCGGAAGATACAAAATACAGAAGACTACTTTACAGTTCTTTAGGGTTATGGTATGCTGACTTCTTTTTATATGATAAAGCATTAGTGGTATTGAACAAATCACTTAATTATTCTATATCTCCAAAAGATTCTTCAATAGCCTATAATAACATAAGTTTTGTTTATGATATGAAAGATAAAGAAGATTCAACCATAGATTATAGTAAAAAAGCCCTATTTTATGCAGAAAAGACTAATGACACTATATTTTTAATTTCATCGTGGCATAATCTGAGCTTATATTATTCCAACTATGGGCTGACCGATTCTGCGATGATTTATGCTCGTAAAGTAATAAATATAGCTACGCCAAAGCTCAAGGGTTACAATAAATACTGCCTTAACATAGGAGAACTCTTTATTGATTTAGGTATAAAAGATTCTGCCTTGTATTTCTTAAAAAAAAGTATATCTTTTCCCAATACTCCGGTATATGCATACCGCATATTATCCGACTTAGAAGAAAAATTAGGGAATTACGAAAAAGCTCACCAATTTTTAAATATATACGTATCAAATTTAGATACCATTATTGATAAAAAAGGGATTACACAAATACAGCATTTAGTTTATAAACATCAAACCGAAATGAAAGTTAAAGATGAACAAATCAGATATAAATATATCATTGGATACATCATCTCTTTTTTCATAATCGTTTGCTTCATTACTCTTTTGTTTTATCAAAACAAGATGAATAACAAAAGGAAAAGGGAAGCGATTTATCAACAATCATTAAAATACAACAAAGAAAAATTACATGCAATGCAATTACGTATAGATGAAAATGAAGATTTTATAACATTATTACGAGAAAAACAAAATAAAAATATATCCGAAATATATATTAGAGAAAATCGAATAAAACAATTAAAAGAAGAAAAATTCAAACTTCGTACCTGGCTATTCGAACAAACACCAATCTATAAAAAAATTAATTCTTTAACTAAACAAAACGTATCAAATAAAAAAGAACGACGAATTCTATCAAATATAGAAATGAATAAATTAAAACAAACTATTTTTGAAATCTATACAGAATATGTTTCATCACTGAAAGCCCAATATCCAAGATTAACGGAAGACGATATATTCTATCTCTGCATGCAACAAATTGGATTTTCTTCATTAACTATAGCTATGTGCTTTGGCTTTAGTGATACTATAGCTATCAACCAACGAAAATCAAGGCTAAAAGGAAAAATGTCACAGCAATCAACTTCAAATATCTAGTAATCAAATATCTAACAAATTCACATGTCATAGTAAATAGTTGTTTTTATAATCTTCTACCCATAACTTTGCTGCATAATTATAACAACAAGCAACATATGAAAACAAAGTTATTTCTATTTTTACTTATTATTTCTTTAAACTTAAATATTTGTGGGGCAAATAAAAAAAGGAAACCTCAATATAGAACAATAAGTACCACTGAACGATCCATGACACGTTCCTCTCTTATCCCCTCTTGTCTAATAGAAGAAACAAATAATAATAGTATCTTGCTCACATTCCAATTTTCATTAAACAACACTGACATCATTATCAAAGATTGTAACGGGAATAATATTGATAGCGAGCAAGGTACCTTTATTTATTATGGAAAAACCGTATCCATTGAGAACACAGATTCTTATCCTTATTTTATTGAAATAACCTCTCCTACAATAGATATTCTAGGCAAAATAATCTTAGAAGAATAATTATTGAAAAAACATATTGTTAAAACAAAATATATGTTTTTTCAATTCAAATAAAAACTATTTAATCAATAAATAAAAAAGATGAAAAAAGTTATGTTATTTGCATTGTTTATCGCTACAATATATGCTTGCGACAACGAAGATTTAAACAATATCGAATCTATGACAGATGGAAATGCTACAAGAGTAATAACATCAACAGAGAATGTTCTAAGTTTCAATTCTGAAAAAGACTTTGAACAAGTAGTAAATACGTTATCAGAAATAGAAGATACTAAAGATCGCAAAAAATGGGTAGAAGAACATTACGGTGAATTTACATCTATGCAAGCTATTTATGATCAAGCAATGATAGAAGCTGAAAATATCGGAGAAACGAAAGAAGCATTTATGCAATTCAAAGAAAAGTATTCTTCTCTTTATTTTCCTATGTATAAAGAAGATTGTGGATTTTATATTCCCGTAAAAGATTTAGCAGAGGCTTCTCTAATTAATGCTGATGGTAATGTGAAAATTGCTGGTAATATAGTATGTAAAAAAGACATTACTAATTATGAAGAATTAATGGCATTAGGAAGAGCTTATTATCCTATGCCCCTAACCCGGATAGTAAACAATCTAGATGATCTATATTTATTATCAAATGGTAAGATTATAGGTGAAGATAATAATACATCGGGTTGGTATAAGGAAAATGGGAAAAAAATCAAAGTCAATGTAAGAAGAAAATGCCAAGGTAATTTTGTATACCTACACACCGAAATTAGTTTTAGAAAACATACGTGGTTAGGATGGACCAATTATTCTTCGTATACTCATTTAACAGGCACAGTAAAATCATATTATCGCAATGGAATTCAAGTTCAATCTTTACCAATGGATTATGAAAAAGAAGCTGATTCTTCACATGATTCTTATACAGGACCACTTGCCATTGGAGGAGCTGTTAAAGACTCATATCAAGCAAGCGGTACAATATATACTTATGAAATATATAAAATTATTGTAAACGCTTCTGTTACATACAGAGGAATGTCTACTATACAAACTTATAATTTTACATTACCTCCA
>CAZKSK010000294.1:0-3329 GCA_964555225.1 uncultured Bacteroides sp. | reverse complement strand
GTTTAATTTTTTAGTAAATCACCTCTGGTTTTCTTATTTGCTTTTCTTATTTTATGGTTTATTTGTACTATCTTTTGCAAGAAAAACAGTAATTCCAAATTTTTTATTACGTTTATTACCTAGTCAAAGTAAAAGAATTGTTTATTACCTTTTGTATTTAGAATATAAAAAAGCAAAAGATGAAGTGACTATTTCAAATTTCTTCAAAAAGGATTCCAAATGTTCTCGTAACCCCAACATTTATAATAATGATGCCTTTTCTTTTTGGAAAGAAATATTTGATGATTACCCAGAATTTCTAATCTTTTTTCTAAATAGAAGTAAATTGGTTATAAATGACTTAAAAATAATTAAACCACTAGTTTACCAAAAAAAAGATCCCAAAAGAAAAAATGCTATCTGGCTTATGATGATTAAAGAAAAGTCAGCAAGTTGGGCTTTGCCAGATTCTGGAAATCGACAAAACGCTGCAAGACTTGGTTCAATTGCTATTATTAAAGGTTTAACCGGTTCCTTAAAATTAGATAAAAAAGAGAGAATGGATCTTTGGAGTAGCATTTTAGGAATATTAAAAACAAATCCTTTTACGGTAGATGATATTTTTATGTCTCCTTTCTATACTGACAATACCAGAAACTTTACACCTTCTGCTGTTTATAGAAATGGTATTAAAATTTATGATTTTTTTAAAGAAATCAATTTTGAACCAGGGATGTTTTATGTTAAGAATGAACTTAACAGTAAAAATTTTTCTGGTTTGTTCAACTTAGAACATTTTAAGTGATAATTATTCATTCTTATTCTTAATAAATTCACTCCATTTTTTGCATGTGTCATGTTTACTGGTGTTTAGTGTTGTTTAAATTCATACAATTGCGTTCAGAAATATTTATTAACGCAAAAAATAATTTAACTATGAACACACAAGTAAAAAACAAAAACCAACATTCAAACTTAGAAGAGTATGTAACTTTCCAGCAAGCCCAGTCAAAACTTAATTGTAGTCGCGGAACGCTTTACAATCTAATCAAATCAGGCGAAATCTCTAAATATAAAATACAAGCTGGTTCCAGACTAAAGGTTAAAGAAATACAAGAATACATGGAACGCCAAAAGCAGCTTTTATAAAACAAAAACCGTTGTTGGCGCAACGGATCTTGTAAATTATTCTCTTATGCAGAAAACACTTTTTATAACGAAATAAAAGTAATAAAAATTCTTACAAATAGTGTGGATAAATTGCATAAAGAGTACGTTTATTAAAAAATAATTAAGAAGGATATGAAAGAATTGTTTAAATATATTATTATGACTATACTAGGCGGATTCGTTTTAAGACCTCGATGTATCATGAATAGTAAAATAGCAACAGCCCCCCCGCATGTAAGAGAACTTTTTGAACTATTAATTAGAGAAGCAAACCATGAACCTGCCAAATATAGGGGCTGGGAAATACAAAAAGGGCAACTGTTCAGACCATATAGCGAACTTAGAGAAAAATTACATTGGAATGAGGGTTGGCAAAAAAAGATGTATACTCCAGACCAAATAAAGAAGGGGATGAAATACCTTAGAGATAATGGTATGATAACCACCAAGAGAGCACCAGGGGGAGTGCTCATAACTATTTGTAAATACGATTATTATCAAACTATAGGGAACTATAAAAGCACTAACGAAAGTACTAAAGATGGCATTAATAGTAGCACCTTTAACGCACCAATTAAGCACGATAGTGGCACTATTATTAACAATAATAATATACCTTATAATAATAAAAATGTTAATAATTTAAAAAAGAAATATTTATCTGATCTTGATGAAATTGAAAATTTAAATAAAGATGAAAAATTTGCCTACCGGTTTTGGAAAATAATTTCAGGGAATTTGAATGAATTAAAAATAAAACTTAACTCAATAGAAAAAGCTACCTGCAAAGATTGGGCTGACCCAATAAAGCAATTATTAACAGTTTATAATAAAACCGAAGCTGAAATTAACGAGGTGATTGAGTTTTTCCCAAAAATCGATTTTTGGAAAAGGACATTACGCCACACCAAACAGTTAATTAAAAAAAATGAAAACGACCTGCTTTTTTTCGACTCTATTCTTATTCAAAAAAGAGAAGCAGATGCCCAAAATTCTCTTTTAACCATGGAAGAATTGGAAAACGCTTTAAAAATTTTCTTTCCTAATCCAACAAATCACTTTGTTAAGCTATTCTACGATTACCAGAATATGTGCAAAGATACCGGTATAAAAATCTTAATTGGTAAAACATTAGATTTGGAAATAACTAATCTTGCCTATCTTTCTAAATATGATATTCTGGCGGCAGTTAATATATTAAGAAAAGCTATTATTGGAAACAGAACCATCCCAAACCGACACGATAAACGTTATCCAAGCGATTAATAGAATGTGATATTATAATCTATTTTTTCCCTTTTGCCCTCTTTGTTTTTTCAACTATCGTTACGAAATCAATAAAATATTTTAATAAGAGATAAAATATGCAGATGAAAGAGCAAGGGGGGTAATTGTCATGACAATCACATTAATTTCTCATTTAATCATGACAAATTAATCCTTGAAATTTTTAACACTTCGCTAAATTTATTATGAAAAAGGAACTAAAAAATATTAAAAGAACTTTCGGTAAAAAAAGCAACAATCGAAAGGAAAAAATAGAAATAAGATGTACACGACTTGAAAAAGAGCGCATTAAATACAATGCAGGCATGTTATCAGTTTCTGAGTATCTTAGGATGGTGGGTTTAAAAAATAAAATTAAACCGCAAGTCGGTCCCGAATTCTTTAACTTAACTACGCAACTAAAATGTATAGGAAATAATCTTAATCAGTTAACTAAATTATTTCATTCGAACTTAAATGAATTAGTTGATCTCAACAATGCTGAAAAATTGCTAAGAACACATGTTGAAACAAAAAAACTTTTAGATGAAGTTAAAGAAATAATTTTTGATAAAATGTAAATTAATCTGTTATCAGAATTAACAAGAAACTAATTTAATCCATTTAACTTATCGCAATCTCCAAAACAGGCACTATTCAATTTTTGAAAAGAGCCTGTTTTTTTCAATTTTGAGCCTTCTGGTAACAAAACCCCACATATAACCCAATAACATCAAAAACGGCTCTAAAATAACATATAACAAGGAATATTAAAATATACAATCTGGTGTTTTCCTCAATAATCTATCACAAAGTTAGAGAAAGCCGGTTGAAATGAACGCACGGTCTATTCCGTATACCCCCAATATAAATTCGGCATAAAGCCGCTAAAGCTATTTATACGAATTTATCTT
>CAZKSK010000293.1:0-3357 GCA_964555225.1 uncultured Bacteroides sp. | reverse complement strand
CAATTCGGTAGCGGTTCACCAGAGCTCTCAAATTACATCCGCAATGTTCGTTTACTGCATTCGAAAGATAAGTAGTATTCGTGCCGACTATTACACTAGATTGATTTTATGACTCTTTTTGAATATTTTTTCGAATCACATTCTCATTCTAACATTTAACTATCTGTGAATGAGTGTAAAACCAGTTGGAATGTAACTTTTTGACATTTTAATTATAATTCGTAATAATCTGTGAATGAATAAGAAACCAGTTGGAATGTGATTCCGGAGAAATAAATCACATTCCAACTATTATTCTAACCTAAAATCAGCGTTAGGATTTATTATTATCTTATTAATTTGGTTATTGAAAAACTTTATTTAACTTTGTAAGTGCTCATATAATAGTAATTAATATATGAAAGATAGAGTAAATGATAATATATTATCTCTTATAGAGAAAACACCGGATCTATTGATGTCAGGCATTGCAGAGCGTGTTAAGCAGAGGCGATTGGAAAAGGATTGGACACAAAAGATGCTTGCTGCAAAAGCAGGGGTCTCTTTAGCTTCCTACAGACGTTTTGAGTCATCGGGAGAGATATCCTTGCGTTCATTAGTAATGCTGGCTTTTGCATTGGATATGACGGATGAGTTCAAAACGCTTTTTAATAACAGAACATATCGAAGTATTGAAGACATGATAAAAGCGGAGCAACCCAAACAAAGAAAACGAGGAAATAAGAATGAATAACATTTCAATAATAGAGGCTATTTTGCAAAAATGTACCGAAAGGAGATTGTTAAAATACAGGCCTAAATAATAAAAGAAAATATTGCTGATCTTATTTTTGTTTGCCCCATATCAGATGATTATTTGAGGTATAGCAAACAATAGTATGCTAATGGTCAAACAATTGTTTGATAGGTACCGAATGAAAATGCTATATAGCTGAATATAACAAAGTGCTATCAATTGCTTGAATATGTTCTTTACGAACTCCGGCATCTTTCGCAAATTGTTTCCAACCTGAAACAAAATACGTAATTTGTTCTATTATTACTCTTGCTTCTCGAATACCTACATTATCGGCAACATCCAGTAAATCCCGTTTGGTAAAATTATCTCGTTTACCATTTAATGATAACTGATGCAGTTCGGTCCATCTTCCTCCGGGCTTGTATGAAAAACACATATCATAAGCAGGCGACAGATGCCATTCACCTTTTTTATTCATCAGAAACGAAAAGTTTTTTGTGTGATCATCATGATTCCTGGCAATAACATTAAATACCATTCTACGATATAATTGGATTTGTTCTTTTTGTTGCAATCCTATTTTTCTCATAATAGCAAAGATTTCTTCATATGAATGCCTGGCATCTCTATCATAATGGGCCAAACCTGTTACTGTTTGCATATGTATTTTTTCGCCATCATCAGTTCTGTCAAATCGTTTTGTCATGAAATGATGTTGTTCGCCCTCTTGAATAAGTCTGCATTCAGCCATATCTATATCACAGGCTGTTGCCATTTTATAATATGCATATTCTATATTTCCTATTCCAAGAGGATTACTAAGTATATCGGTATGCTCCGTATATGCTCCCCCGTCAAATTTTAACAGCCAATAAGAAAAGCCTTTAGGCGCTTTCACTTGACCAGATCTAACTTCTTTTGTCTTTTCGTTGTAGGCGATAATAGCTTTAGGCTTAGCTCCACCGGCAGAAGTCCCGACACGTAAAATATCAAGCATGCTTTTATCAGGTTGAAATATTTGATCCTGAAAATCAGTGCGTTTTCTGAATATAGATTCAGCAAATCGGGTAAGTTCATTAATGTAAATTATTGTAGATTTATTGAGACCTTTTATTTTTGTGTCAGGTTCATATTCTAAAGCGCCCATACCCCTTTTCCCAACATAACATAAACGATCCAGAGGTGTAATTTCATCAATTGAATGCCCGCTCCTAACGAACCATTCATTTATAAGTTGATTGCCGAAATCATCCGGGAGAGAGTCTGCGACAAGTCCGGGGAGGCCATGAAAACAACGTATATCTCTATTTTCAGGGAAACTTACAGGTATATTAGTTTCCACAATAGGCATTTTTAGTGGAGATACATCTAGTTCTTTGTTTTTAAAGTTGTCTTCGAATTCAAATATGGCATAACTTCGTTTTTTATCCCAATATATAGCACCGATTACTTCTCCCCACAATATTACATTTACAACTTCATCATTCATGACAATATCATTGTTTTAAACGTACACGTATTTTCTTTTTCCCTTTTAATTGTCTCATTTGGATGGGACTTATTCCAATTTCCGGAATTAGTAGATCAAGATTCTCCAATAACCCAAGAGTCCTTAGTACACTTATAAATAACGAGATAGAAATAGGTTTACCTTTTTCTATTTTTGTTATGGTTGACAAGCTGATACCCGATTTGTCTGCTAAATCTTCTTGACGCATGCCTTTCCTTATTCTTAGCTCTTTAATTCTATCACCAAGCTGTTTGATTATAGCAGGATCACTTAAATCTGTCCACATGTTCTCTTTTTTGCCGTAAATATATAATAATAATTTCAAATAAAATAATTATATACTATTTATTTGCATAACTATCTTATATAAAATAATTATATCTATATTTTTTATGTAATTACTATTCTTTAAAAGTCTTTGATTATAAGCGCAGGCAAACTGTCAACGGCTTTTTGCTTCAAACGATCTACCAAATGGACATATTTTTCCGTATGACGAATGGAAGAATGACCGGCCAGTTCGGCGGCGGTTTTGATATCTGCCCCGTAGACGATAAGTTCGGTAATAAAACTATGACGACCGCAATGAAATGTAATATGTTTATCAATACCGGCATCTTTCACGATGTGTTCCAGAAGTCTTAGTGCATAATTATACGTCGGCAGTTGAAAAACTTTTTCATTTGGTTTACCTATATATATTTTAAGTAAAAAAAGAGCATTTTTGTTAAGATTCAAGTGCAGCACTGCTTTACTGGAATGATTTTTTACTTTTTGCTGAATCAGATTCAACATACCGTTCTCAATATCCACAGAACTGAAACGAAGGGCATAAATGTCGCACCAACGCAAGCCCGTATTGCAGGCGAAAAGAAAGGCACGCCACACCTCTCTATAATGGAGAGAAGTATAACGCAGATTGGCAATTCGTTGCATTTCTTCAGAGTTTAATATGTTTTTGGTGAATTCATTATTTCCAATCAATTTCACTTCTTTGGCCGGATTGGAAGCTATCAGATGATCTTCCGTGCATTTATTGAGGCAAAGAGAAAATTTCTTGAAATAACCGACCGGCGTATTACCCCGAAGATGTTCCTTTAGAAACAGA
>CAZKSK010000292.1:0-3358 GCA_964555225.1 uncultured Bacteroides sp. | reverse complement strand
TGGTACAATTCTTATTCCTAAGGAGATGCCTATCGGTGAGAAAGCAGATAAAGGCAGCTGTGATTTCACTATTAGAATTGTTAATGATTTATTATCATCTTATCCTAAATTGAATATTGCAGTATTAACAAAATTTCGTGCTGCAGTTAGAATGTTACAGAATAGTTTTATAAGTAAATATGGTAGCAAAAACAATGTTCTCATCGACACAGTTGAACGAGTTCAAGGTATGACTTGCGATGTTTGTATTTATTATATTCCTAACACAATGATTGGAATGTCTCTTGATAGAGCACTGTTTAATGTTGCAACAAGTCGTGCAAAACAACTAACAATAATTGTTGCGGATAAATCAATACTCAATACATCATGCCATAGAGATGTTCGTTCGTACTTAATCAAAATAACTTCTGGTATTATACCAGAAATAATAGATGAGTATTCAAATAAACTTAAAGATAGTATAATTGAAGGTAACGGGATAAGTTTGCATCTAAAAGGGAAAATAGACCTCTCAAAATTTGAGACTTCAAAACAAAAATCTGTTAAGTCAACCACCCAAAAGAATATATATATCATCGATACTAATGTGTTTGTTAATTGTCCAGATATTATTTCTAAGATTGATGAACATTATCAAGTTGTCATGTCTGCAAAAGTTATAGACGAGTTGGACAAACTTAAAATTAAGTTTGATGCGGCAAACAAAAAAAATGTAGAAACGGCTTTGCGATTGATCAATAAAGCAATGGATAAGCCGAATGTCTCAATGGAACTTTCTGATCCTGATTTATTGCCAAATGATTTTAATAAAAAATCTCCAGATAATAACATATTAACGGTGGCACTTAAATTTAAAAATGAAAATCCTATTCTTTTAACTTCCGATAATGGCTTACAAGTAAAAGCAAAAGGACTAAGAATTGCAACTATTACACTTAAAGATTTCTTAAATTAGTATGTATTCGAATTGCATATTTTGTTAAAATTACCCTATTGATTTGATTATTATGTGTTTATATCACGATATTTATCAAATAAATCTGTACTTTTGCAGTAAAGAGCTGTGGTTGCTTATGGATGCTTATTTTCGGGTTTGCACTATATTTGCAACACGTGTACGCAAGTCGCTGATAGATATATTACGTTGATTTTGAGGAAGTGAAATAAATGTTTTGCAAATAACAATTTATATGTCAAGGCGGGGGTATATCATTTGATGTGCTCCCGCTTTTTTTTGATTCAAAATATTTTAAGACTTTTTGAGACTCAATAATATGTCTCGAATCTGTTATAAATTCATCAGCTTTGTAAATAAGATTTCACTAAAGTAGGATAAATAAAATTTTGTGTGTTCCTATTTATTCCGATTGAGCATTGGAACAATACTTTTGTAGGCAACTCAAAGAAAAGCAGATATACAAAGCAATCGTCTCTTGGTAGAAAGCCTTTATGACTTCGCTCTATTCAGAATCGACAGCAAATCCTTTATCTATGAGGTTGCCGAAATAAATAGGAGGTAAAATAAAAACATTCAGTGGCGAACCCATTGTTTTCACATGAATCACCCCACGCATCGAACCATAGCAGAGCGAAGCGAACTGTACAAGTAATTGAGGAGGAAACATAATCTTTTTTTCTTGGCGAAGCATTTTTATCGATTCGGAAGTAATTTCGAAAAAGCTTCTCAAATCTGCTTTCATTACCGGCTTTTCTACCTGTGAAGCTGTTACTACAATCTTACTGCAAAGTACCAGGTTCTTCTTATCAAATGAAAACTGAACCTCTGTCTGAAATTGCACTTCGCTCATTTCTGGCAAAAGATTCTCCTCGAACATTGCAAACTGTTCCAGTTCTATCTTTGCATATTTATATGATATTTGCTGATTCATACTTTTTACCTATTTTATGCGGCATCGCCTATTACTGATACAAAGCCATTATTTACATTCTGCTTTTCTGAATACTTTTTACTGTAAACAGCTTCTTTTGAGAATTCTACTTTAGTTGAGAATACCATGATTTGTTTTGTTATGTATGGTTTTGCTATACTTACTAATTCCTCACCCAAGGCTTTCTGTACTTTGCAGATAGTTTCCAATGTCAGGTTCTCTGTTCCTTTTAGTAATTTGCCTACATATACGGCTGAAACGCCCATTCTGTCGGCTAATTCTTTTTGTGTCATGCCGGCATTACGTAAATAATAATGTACATCCAGTGCAATATCCTGTGACATATGTAACCAATCGCGATTCTCAAGTCTCTGTCGAGCACTCTCCTTAGCAACTTCACTTCTCGGTTTTGCTACTTCGGTTAATTTTTCCATGTTGAATGCCATAGTCTGTAATTTTTAAAGAGTTATATATTCATATCATTGCTATCCAGAATCCCGTTTTCCCTAAGCCAAACCTTTACACGATCTATATTTTGCAACACATGCTCTTTCAGATCAGGTGAATTCTGAATCGTATCAGCCAATTTGATGCCACCGCCTGTAATCAAATAGGTGTTCGACTGCATTCTGATAGCATACATTCTTAGTAATGAAGGCCTTCCTATACCATACAATTTCATCGGTTGATATTCCAATTCGAACTTATATTTACCTTCCAGATACTTGAAGTGACTGTCTAAATCCGGAGTCTCTCCATCAGCTGTATTTTTACACAAATCCGTCAATAAATTCTCCAAACCTTCAGCTTCTTTTAGTACTTGCTTTGCTGCATCCTCAGGTTCTGCGATCCTTAGCCAAATAGGATTAGCAAGTAAGTCATTGTGATCAACCATAAATTGAACTACATATCCCAAGTCATTCCATTGCTGGAATAATCTGTCGAATTCATTTTCATTAACTCCATCATATTGTATACTGTAGAGAAAAGGTGGATATATTGATACGATCTCCAATACGTAAGTAAACTTAACGGTTTATATTATTATGATATTTGGTTGCAAAAATATGTTTTTTCTTTGAAATATGCAAATATTTTAGTAATATAATAAACTTATGAGTTAATTTTAAAATTATTTCTATAGCATATATTAAGCTTTAAGTTTCTTATGATATTCTGATTAAGTTCTATACTTACATATGATTTATACCAAACACAAAAAAATAAAAGCGA
This sequence comes from uncultured Bacteroides sp., assembly GCA_964555225.1. Taxonomy (GTDB): domain Bacteria; phylum Bacteroidota; class Bacteroidia; order Bacteroidales; family Bacteroidaceae; genus Phocaeicola_A. Next base: position 233 of record CAZKSK010000292.1, on the reverse strand, counting down.
AAATATAAAGATAGAAGATAAAAATTTGTTTTATTAGTTAAATTCATTATCTTTATAGTCAAAATATATATAATAAGAAATAATGGAGCAAGATATTCATAAATTGCTTGCGGAAGGGGAGCGTGTAACACTGGAATGTAAGAAAGCACAAAACAATGTGCCTAATTCTGTATGGGACACGTATTCTGCATTTGCTAATACTTATGGTGGAACAATCTTACTTGGAGTATTTG
>CAZKSK010000291.1:0-3362 GCA_964555225.1 uncultured Bacteroides sp. | reverse complement strand
GTTTTGTACTTGTACTTTTTTGCCATCGTTTATCCGATAACACACAAACTGTTTTTTGTTTAAATCTTATGATTCCTTCTTTATTAGTCAAGCCTGAACAACTTTCAAAATTGTTGATATTATACAAATCAAACTTGCCACGTGAATGATTAAACTTTATATAATGGTTTTTCTTTTCGACAATTCCAAAATGAATTGATGGTGATGAAGAAAAGACAGAAAAGGAATAGGATCGTTCTATTAGAAACAGAGAAAAAAAGATTACGGAAACATAAGCCCATTGAATTTTACGGGTTTTAAGATATAAAACGACCAGAAGTAATATTAAAGTTATAATAAACGCTTCCATTCCTGTTATTTCGTATTTTATAGTCGAATTTGGCCATGATTCTATTACAGCAAAAAAATGGTTCATAAATTTTATTGTATGAGAAAGAAAAAAAACTACGATCTTTTGAATCTGAATTATAGGAGAACTCAACAAAAAAAGTATTGTAACCCATAAAATAACTGCAACAAATGGTATAGCCAATACATTCGTTAAAAGAAAATAAAGCGGAAAAATCGAAAAATGATAAAGAACCACAGGTAAAACGCCCAGTTGGGCAGATACAGATACGACAATGATCTCCCAAAAATAATTAACAAATTTATTCTGTGGCCTCCATATTTTTTTAAAATATGGAACTAATGCCAATATGCCTAAAACAGCACTAAAAGAAAGTTGGAAACCTACATCATACAAAGCAAAAGGATTTAATACAAGAATAAAGAAAGCGGCCCATGACAAAATATTAATTGTCGAAGAATCCCTATTTATACATCGGGCAAGAAAAAACAAAGTTAACATAAAGGAAGCTCTCACGATAGATGTAGAAAAGCCTACCATAAAAGTAAACGACCAAACAAGAGTAAGGATAATAATATACTTTATTTTCTGACTTCTGTAACTCCATAAGAAAGACAGCACAAAATTCAACAAAAGGCATAAAATACCCAAGTGCAATCCCGACAAAGCTAATAAATGACTTGCCCCGACATTAGAAAACATTGTTTTTTGTTCATAAGTCAAGTCATCTTTCACACCCAACGTGAGAGCTTTCAAGATTGATCGTTCATCAACATTATTAAAAAAATGCTTGTATTGAAGCAAAACCCAATTTTTTACGGACTGGATATAATAACTTAATAAAGAAATATGACCCGAACTCGATAATATCCATAAATCGGGTTTTACATAGGCCGTCGCCGAGATTCCTTCCCTAAACATATAATCAGCATAATCGAATCCATCAATTGCCTCCGTATGTGGTATTTTTCTGAAAACAGTCATGAAACTAAGTTCATCACCTAATTTTAATTTCTTACATCTTGAATCCTTCGCAATAAAAACTAATACTTTTTTATTAATTTTCCAATCGTTATTATGGTCAGAAAATTTTTTCAAATTCACAATACAAGCATAGGTTTTATCTTTTTCCTTAGGTGACTCTATAATTATACCCGTATAAAGCCTTTTTTCGGATGGCCAGTCACATTGTCTTTCCTTTACAGATATAGTTATAATTGTGATGCCGATAAAGAAAAAGAAAAATATATATCCTATTGATATGAATTTTTTCTTAAAAACAAAAAGAAAAATAAGGACACACAGAAATAACTCTGAGATCACAAGCATCAAATCTATGCCAATTTTCAAGTCGACACAAAAACATTTCCCTAAAATTATTCCTGAAATTAAGGGTAAAATAAATTGTACAGAAAAATATTTCAGAGTGATTTTAATTGATGGATGAACAATAAGGGATTTTCAGATTTAAATACCGAGCTTCCTGCTACAAGAACATCAGCTCCCGCATCAACTAATCTTTTCCCTGTCTCCAAATTGATACCTCCATCTACCTCTATCAAAGTTTGTAAATGGTTCTTTTGTATCAATAATTTAAGTGTCTTTACTTTTTCAACACAATGCTCTATAAATTTTTGTCCGCCAAAGCCGGGATTGACACCCATCAACAAAACCATATCGACTTCACCTATAATGTCTTCAAGCATTATAACCGGTGTTGATGGATTTAATGTAACAGCAGCCCTCATTCCCGTCTCTTTGATTTGCTGAATTACTCGATGTAAATGAATACAAGCCTCATAATGAACATTCATCATCATGGCACCTGTATCACGCACTTGAGATATAAATTTTTCTGGATTCGCCACCATCATGTGTACGTCCATTGGTTTAATATTAACTTTGGCAACCGAATGAATTACAGGAAACCCAAAAGATAAATTAGGAACAAAAACACCATCCATCACATCCAGATGCAACCAATCGGCTTCACTGGCATTCAACATTTCAATATCAGCTTTTAAATCAATAAAATTAGCTGACAACAAAGAAGGGGCTACCAATACTTTTTTCATTCTCTAATTCTTTTGTTTGAACAAATATACTTTGTTTTTCTTTATCTGCAATAAAATTTTTCTATTGATTTGAGTCCATTCAAAAAATCTGCTATTTTAAGCCTTTTCTTTCCTGCTACCTGAAGCTCATTGATACATAAAAAGCCGTCTTTTGCTGCAATCAACAATTGTTTCTTTTTTCTTGTAATTATAGTTCCCGGTTTTTCTAAATCTAAGGTATAAATTTTCTCCGCTTCATAAATCTTCATATCCATCCATTCATTCTCATGTAAACTGATTTCTGTCCAAGCTGTGGGATAAGGAGAAAGTCCCCTGATAAAATTATATATATTTTCAGTTGATTGATTCCAATCTATTTTACATGTATCCTTAAATATTTTTGGAGCAAGACGTAATTCTTCATTTGGAGAAAACTGTTCTTGAGGGATCGTTTTTATACTGCCATTTAATAGTCCTTCAACTGTCTTTATCACTAATTTTCCTCCAAGTATCATTAGTTTATCATGAACTGTTTCAACATTATCTTTTTCTTCAATAGGAATTCGGACTTGGTCTATTATTTCTCCCGTATCAATATCTTGTTTTAGAAAAAAAGTAGTGATTCCTGTTTCTTTGTCTCCATTAATAATAGCCCAATTAATTGGAGCAGCCCCTCTATACTGTGGTAAAAGAGAAGCATGCAAATTAAAAGTACCCATGGGAGACATCTTCCACACGATTTCAGGTAACATGCGGAAAGCAACTACAATCTGTAAATCGGCTTTTAAGGATTCAAGTTCAGCAATAAACGTATCATCTTTTAATTTTTCCGGTTGGAGGACCTTTAATCCTTTGTTTAATGCATATTTTTTAACAGGACTTGACTGAAGAAGACTTCCATGTCGCCCTATTGGTTTATCAGGCATCGTTATTACACCGACCACATTATACCCTCCTTC
>CAZKSK010000290.1:0-3368 GCA_964555225.1 uncultured Bacteroides sp. | reverse complement strand
ACGAGTGGCGTAAATATTTGAAAATGGGAGGATATGTTGCCGTTTCAGAGAGTTCGTGGTTTACAGATGAACGACCCGATGAAATTAACAAATTCTGGATGGATGCGTATCCTGAAATAGATACGATACCCAATCAAGTAGCTAAAATATACAAAGCAGGATATCTTCCGGTTGCAACCTTTATTTTACCTGAAATTTGCTGGATTGAACATTACCTCACTCCCAAGATTAGAGCCGAGAAGATTTTTCTCAATAAATATGCCGGGAATAAGAATGCCGAAGAATTTATCGTGTCTCAACGCTATGAAGAAGAATTATACCGCAAGTATAAAGAATTCTACGGCTATACATTTTTTATCGCAAAAAAAGTAAAACAATGATTAACTTAAATACTTACGGCTGGAATGATAAGTTAAATCAGCTAAAACAAAAATCAACATATAAAAACCTGACACATGGTCGCATATGTATTGTACACCGAACATGTTACGAAGTTATTTCCGAGAACGGGCTGTTTCAATGTGAATTAACTGGAAATATGATGTATGGTAAATTAAATTCTGAATTCCCATGTACAGGCGATTGGGTAATGTTCCAACCATTCGATGAGAATAAGGGAATCATAGTCTGCATGTTACCCCGCGAACGGACATTATATCGCAAAAAAAGCGGGACAATTGCCGATAAACAAGCTATTGCTTCATACGTTGATAAGGCTTTTATCGTGCAAAGTCTTGATGATAATTTTAATGTTCGCAGAATCGAACGTTTCATGGTTCAAATATCAGAGGAAAAAATCAAGCCTGTTCTTGTACTCAATAAAGCCGACTTAGGTTTTGACAAACAGGAAATCGAGAAACGGATTAAACATATCGCCTGCCAAATACCTGTCTTTATCACAAGTCTTTGCCAACCCGAAACAATACTCCGGTTACGGGAATTCATAAAAAAAGGCGAAACGATTGTGTTTGTCGGTTCCTCGGGTGTAGGAAAAAGTTCTCTGGTAAATGCTCTTTGTGAAGAATCTATATTACTCACGTCCGATATAAGTTCGTCCACAGGAAAAGGTCGGCACACTTCTACGCGACGGGAAATGATATTAATGAACGATTCAGGTGTTTTAATCGATACTCCGGGCGTCCGTGAATTCGGCTTAGCCATCGACGATACCGATTCACTTGCTGAAATACTTGAGATTTCCGACTATGCAAAATCTTGTCGTTTCAAGGATTGCAAACATATCGATGAACCCGGCTGCGCCGTCATAGAAGCGATAAACAATGGCACATTAGACCGTAAAATTTATGAGAGCTATTTGAAACTTCGACGTGAAGCATGGCATTTTTCTGCTTCGGAACACGAAAAACGTAAAAAAGGAAAATCTTTTTCAAAATTAGTCGACGAAGTAAAAAAACGTAAAGCAAATTTCTAAATTCTACTTAAACAGTGCAGGCATTCATCGAATAAGAATACCTGCACTGTCATTTTGAACATATGATTTTCCTCCCTATTTATTAAATTACCGAAAAATTGTTTGGTCTTTTCAGAAAATTTGACGAATATTGTATATAAGTAAGTATATGATGATGACATATCGTAAACATTATTACTCATAAGTATACTAAATATCAACTATATATAACATTTTAAAACTATTTTGTTAACTGATTAATTCCGCCAACGGGATTGTATTATTAAATATTCATGGGAAAAAATATAATCATACTATCTGGTAAGGAAGCATATTTGGATTTATATCGGGATTTCGACCAAATTTATGTACTTTATTTCTCGCGAATGCGCCGCTTTGCAGAAGAATACATACTTTCAAAAGAGGATGCTGAAAATGTGGTGCAAGATATTTTTACAATGCTATGGGAGAATCGTTCTTCCATTATTATTAAGTCGAGTATTACCTCCTATCTGTTCAATCTGACAAAAAATCGTTGTTTGGATTTTTTACGTCATCAGTCGGTCGCCGAAAATTATAAAAAAGAACAAACTCTTAAATTATCAGCATTGGAACAATTGAATGAAATGGTATCATCAGATACTGATGTAGAAAGACTTATTCATGAATCCATTCAAAGACTACCGGAAAGATGTCGGGAAATTTTCATTAAAAATCGTCTTGAAGGAAAAAAATATCGAGAAATTGCCGATGAACTTAATTTATCTATATCAACGGTAGAAACTCAAATGGGTATCGCTTTAAAACGGCTTAGAGAAGCTTTGAAAGATTGTATGCCTTTACTCATATTTCTATTAAAATGTTAAATGTTGTTTATTTACCTATTTATCTTTAGAGGAAAAACATTTTTCAATCGCTCATATTTAAAACGCGTAGAGAAATGAATGAACTGATCATAAGATATATAAGCGGTGAGATTTCCGAGAAAGAAAAACTTCAATTGTTTCACTTGGTGGAATCTGACAAAGAAGTACGAAAGGAATTCCTTTCAGCCGTCAATCTTCGCGCTTTTTCGAGTTGGCAACCGATGGATAATGATCTATCAGAAGGTATCGGTAAGTTGATGAAATTCAAGAAAAAACGTACAGAAAAACATCGTTTCATGTATCTGATGCGATATGCAGCAGTAGCATTTGTCGCCGTTTTTTGTTCGATTGCCTTGATTCAAAAGTTCTATCATTCTACCGAAAAATCACATATACATTATGAAGAGTTATATGTACCATCCGGTCAACGAGCTCAAATTAAGTTGCACGATGGAACGGTTATTTGGCTTAATGCCAGTTCCAAATTGCGTTATCCAAGCCAGTTTAATGAAAAAGAACGTAAAGTAGAACTTGATGGAGAAGCTTACTTTGAAGTAGCGAAAAACAAAGAATGTCCGTTTATTGTCTCTACGGAGAAAGTCAACATAAAAGTTCTTGGAACAAAATTCAATGTGTTTGCCTATAAAGGGAAAAAAGAATTTTCAACTTCTTTAGTGGAAGGATCTGTTAAACTTTATGCTCCTTCTGATGAAGGCCATTTCATATTCATGAAACCAAATGAAGAAGTGGAACTCCGTGATGGTCATTTTGTAAAACATAATTTTACAAAAACAGATTTTCTTTTATGGAAAGAAGGTCTATATTCCTTTGATGATTTACCTTTTGGAGAGATTGTAAAAAAACTGGAGATTTACTATGATATAAAGATTGTTATGAAAAACGCCAAACTTAAATCATTTAAATATAGCGGTAAATTCCGACAAATAGATGGAGTGGAAAGTATCTTAAGAATCATGCAGCGAGTGCACCCCTTCGCTTATACTAAAGATGATAAACTGAATCAAATTATCATTCAATAATACTATGGAACATATGTTTAACCTTTAAATTACTATTGCCTATGAAAAAAA
>CAZKSK010000289.1:0-3370 GCA_964555225.1 uncultured Bacteroides sp. | reverse complement strand
CCAATCTCACTGAAGCCTTGTTAGAAAAGGGACACACAGTGAGGGTGCTCGACAATTTCGCTACAGGAAAGATTGAAAACCTGCTTCCCCTTCTGGAAAAATATTCCAAAAAACTTACCCTTCAGGTAGGAGATATACGCAATATGAACGATTGCCGTATAGCCACCGAAGGAATTGATTATGTATTTCACGAAGCAGCTCTTGGCTCAGTACCCCGTTCTATTAAGGATCCGATCACAACGAACGAAGTCAATGTGTCGGGTTTTTTGCATATGTTGGTTGCCAGTCGTGATGCTGGCGTCAAACGATTTATTTATGCAGCCAGCTCTTCCACGTATGGTGATTCTGACACTCTTCCAAAAGTTGAAGATAAGATTGGAAAGCAATTGTCGCCATATGCAATCACCAAATATGTAAACGAACTCTATGCTGATGTGTTTTTTAAAATTTATGGTATAGAAGTAATAGGGCTAAGATATTTTAATATATTTGGTCGCAGACAAGATCCTGAGGGGGCATATGCAGCAGTGATTCCATTGTTCGTTACTAAATTGATGAACCATGAGTCACCCGTGATCAATGGAGATGGAGAGGATAGTCGTGACTTTACTTATATTGATAATGTAATTCAATTGAATCTTCTTGCAATGGAAATAACAAATCCGGATGCCGTTAATCAAGTATATAATACCGCTTATGGTGATAGAACAACACTTAATCAATTGGTTTTATATTTAAAGGAAATTTTGTCAGAATATGATAAATCTATAGCAGATGTTAATGTTATTTATGGTCCCAATCGACCTGGAGATATTCCACATTCATTAGCATCTATAGAAAAAGCAAAGAAAATGCTTGGATATAATCCCCCTTATAATCTGCATGATGGTTTGAAGGAAGCAGTCAAGTGGTACTATGAGAATTTAATTTGCAAATAATTACAAAATAATAATAAACAATGAAAAGAAAAATCAAGATTGCTGTAATCGGTTTAGGATATGTAGGTCTTCCACTCGCCAGATTATTTAGTACAAAGTATCAAACCATTGGTTTTGATCTTAATCAAACTAGAGTTGATGAATTGATGAGTGGTAGAGACAATACATTAGAGGTAGACGATGAATTAATTCAGGATGCATTATCCAAAGGGTTCACTTGTACAACTAATGTTGAAGATATTAGAAATTGCAATTTCTATGTGGTTGCTGTTCCAACTCCTGTTGATAAAAACAATAACCCAGACTTACGTCCTTTATATGGTGCTAGTGAAACAGTAGGTAAAGTTATCTCCAAAGGTGATATTGTGGTTTATGAGTCTACTGTTTATCCAGGTGTAACAGAGGAAGAATGTGTTCCAGTCGTCGAAAAGGTAAGTGGTTTAAAGTTCAATGAAGATTTTTTCGCTGGTTATAGTCCGGAGCGTATTAATCCTGGTGATAAAGAGCATACAGTGGAAAAAATTTTAAAAGTTACTTCCGGTAGTACCCTCGAAATAGCAGAGATTATTGATGAGATCTACGCATCAGTGATCACTGCTGGCACCCATCAGGCTCCAACAATTAAGGTAGCAGAGGCTGCAAAAGTGATTGAAAATTCTCAACGTGACATAAATATTGCTTTTGTAAACGAACTAGCAAAGATTTTTAACAAGATGGGTATTGATACCAAGGATGTGCTTGAAGCTGCTGGCACTAAGTGGAATTTTTTACCTTTTAAACCTGGGCTTGTAGGAGGACATTGTATTGGTGTTGATCCTTTTTATCTTGCACAAGCAGCACAACGGCATGGATATAATCCGGAAATTATTTTGGCTGGTAGAAGGATGAACGATGGTATGGGTGAGTATGTTGCAGATCAGGTTGTAAAGCTTATGTTGAAGAAAGGTATTCAGGTTTTAGGTTCTGACGTGCTTGTGCTAGGTTTCACATTTAAAGAAAATTGTCCTGACGTGCGTAATACACGTGTGATAAACATTATTAAATCGCTACAGGATTATAATATTAATGTATCAGTACATGATCCCTGGGCAAGTCCATCCATTTCAATGCTCGAATATGGTGTTGATGTAAACAATAATTTGCCAAATCGAAGGTTTGATTCAATTATTCTTGCCGTCGCTCATGAAGAATTTAAATCACTGGATATTTCTTCTTTGAAAAATAATATTTGCGTTATATATGATGTAAAAGGTGTACTTTGTACTCAGATAGATGGTAAACTATAATAAAAATGTAAAACAAATTATAAATATGGTAAAAAAAATATGCGTGATTGGCGGAGGTAGATGGGGTGAGAATCACATAAGGACACTTTTCAATATGGACAATTTGGGTGGTATTGTCGAATCGAATAACACCCGACTTTCAGAGCTAGTTGACAAATATCCTGTTTCTGGATATTTAAACCTTGATGATGCAATTAAGGCAAAATATGACGGTTATACAATCGCAGCACCTGCACCTTTGCATTATGAAATTGCTAAGAAATTGCTTAATAATGGTCTGAATGTACTTGTTGAAAAGCCAATGACACTGTCAGCTGAAACATCCCTAGAGTTAGTTGAATTGGCTGAAAAAAAACATGCTCAATTAATGGTAGGCCATGTGTTGCTATTTCATCCGGCAATTAGAAAGATAAAAGCTCTTATAGATACAGGAAAAATTGGGCAGTTGTATTACCTCTATTCCAACAGGTTAAATCTTGGCACTGTTCGTACAGAAGAGAATGTTTTTTGGTCGTTTGCGCCCCATGACATTTCAATTCTTGATTATTTTGTAGGAAGTTCTGCCATTGAAATTCAATCAAAAGGAACAAAATTTTTACAACAGAATGTGTATGATTATACAATGACGCAACTCACATATGATAAAAATGTGCACGCACATATTTTTGTTTCCTGGCTACATCCATTCAAGGAACAAAGGTTGGTAGTAATTGGTAGTAAGGGCATGCTAACATTTGAAGATTCTTCAGCTGAGAAAGAGATTCTTTTCTACGATAAACGAATTATATTCGAAAACGGCATCCCAGTTAAGGAGGAAAACCCAAAAGAAATAATTCCATACGAGCAAAAGCAACCCTTGGCAGAAGAGTTAAGGTATTTTGTTGATAATCTTGACTTAAATTTTAAAATTGCTGATGGGAGATCGGGGTACGAAGTAGTAAAAGTGTTAGAAAAAGCACAACAATTGATTGATTTATCTAAAACTGAATAACCTTAAATTTTTAATTTATTTCCTATGGAGAAAGATTTTTTTGTTCATGAAAGTAGTTATGTTGATGAAAACGTAACCATTGGTAAGGGCACTAAGATATGGTGTTTTTGCCATATACAGAAAGGAGTTGTATTGGGTGAAAATTGTTCTTTAGG
>CAZKSK010000288.1:0-3370 GCA_964555225.1 uncultured Bacteroides sp. | reverse complement strand
TACAGCGAGAAACGCCCAGCATAACTGCTGGGCGTTTTTTTTGGTTTTGCTATAGCTTTAGTTGATTTATCGCATTGACGGATTGCAGTCCGCCATCAACGTATTCAGATAATTCTCTGCTTCCGCATACATCAACAACACATCGGAATAGCGTAACATCGGCCAATTCACATCGGTTTTCAAGGTTGCGGTACGAGCTCCGGCTTTCCAGTCACAACGCCACTTACCTTGATTCAAAGCTCCATAAGGAATAGCAATATCGTTCCCCACGTTATCGATACTGTAGTTACCAACTGTAACATCGCGACGGGTATCATTCGGATCAAAAGAAAGATAGAATGTAGGTTGTATCAACTGCAACGGCAATGTTTTCCCGTATAAGGTGTTGGAAGCATGAATACAAAGTCCGTTGGTATAACCTATACGGTCATTTGTAGTATTTCCATATTCCGCAAATTCGAACATCACTTCCTTGGGATTATACACACCACCTTCATTTAACGCCCTGAACACATCTTCAAAATTCGAAAGCAAACTGTTTTCTCCCTTATCAACCACAGCTTTACAAGCTTCGTCGGCAATAGTATATAATTTCTTAACACGCGATTCATCTAGCGGACGACGCATTTGAAGGGTTGATTTATCATAAGTCTTCAGATCCCAATGCAAGGCGTAACCTGCCGCATAGAGAGCCGTACGGGCCAGAAGTCCGTAAGCCGCATTCTTGGAAATACGTTCGGGTGTAGAAAAGAACCCTTCACTATACCAGGGAAGAACTTTCACGGCTTCCTGAAGATCTGCTATAATACCATCATAAATGCTATCGCGATCTACGCGTGAAGATGAGAATGTAGACATGTCGAGTACGGGTACCGTAGGATATGGAACATCACCGAAATAACGGATCAAATTCAGAAAACAGGTGGCACGAACGGCCAGGCATTCTCCAATATATATCTGACGTTTCGTTTCATCGTCACCGGATAAACTCATACCGCGCAATCCTTTCAAGCAGGAATTGCAACGTTCGATGCTGGAATAGGATGTGTTATAAACTCCGGTAGGACAACTTTGGTCATTAAGCACATAATTCGCCGCATAATTCCTAGCATTGGAATTACTCTCGGTAGACCACATTTCGTCTGTTCCGTCTTGAGCCTTATACCATGCATCCTGCATCCATACTCCGGTGTAGCAAGCCAGAACAGCCATCTCGGCTTTGTCGATGGAAGAGAAGACACTTTCACTGTCGGTCTTCGACTTGGACGGCAAATCCAAAAAATCGGAACAGGAACTGAAATTGAATGCCAGTGCGGCAACAGCTAAGTAATATAATATTTTTTTCATAGTTAAAATCTCCTATTATTATAATGAAAGGTTTATTCCGAATACAACACCTTTAGAACGAGGATAGGTAGAATCATCGATACCCGGAGTAAGAATTGAACTTTCCTTGGAAACTTCAGGATCATATCCTGAATATTTGGTAAAAGTAAACAGGTTATTCAATGTACAGTACAAGCGCAAATTAGTAATATTAGCTTTGCTCAACCACTTCTTAGGCAAAGAATAGCCCAATGTAATGGTGCTGACTCTCAAATAAGAACCGTCTTCCACAAACCGATCGAGCGGTGTAGTAATGGCAGCACGGTTATTGTCATGAATACTCCAAAGCATATCCTTGCTGTATTGATTGGGATTCAAAGCTGCGATACGAGAAAGATCGGTAGCCTCCTTGCCGGTGACAGGATCCAGTAAAGTGAAACGGTTTGCTGCATCTTCCAACATATTCTGGCAAGGTTGATACGGGCCGATAAATCGTTGAGTAGACATATTGAAAATATCATTGCCATAAGAGAATACCATGAAAACGGAAAGGTCAAGTCCCTTATAGGAGAATGTATTTTTCAAACCTCCCGTAAAATCAGGATTGGCATTGCCAATAACGGTCATATCATCCGAGTTATAAACAGGAGTCCCATTATCATCTTTCTGTCCGGCCGTACTCAAATACTTAATATCACCCGGCTTATATTGACTCTTTACGGAACCTTTCTGATATATAACCCCGTCTTTCAAAGTATAACTGTCTCCATTCTGTACAAAATCATCGGTTGTATAAACTCCATCGGTCTTATAACCGTACATTTCACCAAGTTGATGGCCGACGATGGCACGATAGAGAACTGTGGAATTTGTTCCTCCGGTAACGGAAGTCTGGTAATATTCATTTTCTCCGTCTATTCTCAATACTTTGGAACGATTGAATGAAATATTGAAATCTGTGGTCCAACTAAAATTTTTGTTACGGATATTGTTGCTGCTGACAGCAATTTCGAGACCTCGGTTGCGAATAGCACCAATATTTTGATATTGGTAAGAATAACCGGTAGAAGTAGGAATAGCAACTTTCATCAACAAATCATCACTCTTATTATTGTACATATCTACTGTAAGATTAACACGTCCATTAAGAAAACCCATATCCAGACCTACATTGGTAGAAACGGTTTTCTCCCATTTCAGATTATTATTTCCCACGGTGCTGCTTGGAGCAAGTGCGGCCGTTTCCTGATTACCGACCGGATAAACAGTAGAATCATAAGCCGTAGTATACATATAACTATCTATATTACAGTTACCTGTCGTTCCGTAACCGGCTCTCAATTTCAGATTGGAAATGACATTGGCAATGGAACTGTCTTTCCAAAAATTTTCTTCGGAGATTCTCCATGCCGCAGCTGCGGATGGAAAATAGCCCCAGCGATGACCGGAAGCAAATTTTGAAGAACCATCGGCACGCATGGTAGCAGTAAATAAATAACGGTCATTGAAAGTATAGTTCAAACGTCCGAAGAAAGACAATAAGGAATTCTCATCCAAAGAAGAGGTCCAAGTATCGGGTGTTGCCATACTGATATCATTCAATCCGAAATTTGTGCTCGGGAAAGTTTTATAGGAAGTTTCAGTACCTGATGTATTCATATAATATAATTCCTGACCGAGCAATGCATTGAAATCATGCTTGTCGAACTTATGCTTCCACGTCAAAGTATTGGTCCATTGATAGGTATAACGTTCCTTATTATTAATACTGCCATAAGGACCTCCTTTCAACAAGGCATTAGCTGTACGTCCATCATCGAAACTGGTGGCACGGATCTGTGCCCAGCTATAACTGCCTGCCGTACGGAAAGTGAAATCTTTCAGAAAATCTACATCCACACCGGCATTCACACTGAAATTACGATCAAGATTCTTACTGACTACCGCATCGTTGGTAATTAACGGGTTATATACATCATATTCATTACTGAAAGTACGGAACTCGGTATTCAGTTCTTCATTGATCAACTGATCGTCTGTAAAA
>CAZKSK010000287.1:0-3376 GCA_964555225.1 uncultured Bacteroides sp. | reverse complement strand
GTTTTCTAATACGCACTTATGGGCATCTTCTACTTTACGCTTACATCGCTTTTGTAGGTTTTCGTTTTCGGCAAACGTGTGCAGAAGATGATCCTTGCATTCATTTTATATAGGAATATTTTCGTCCAGTTTTTCTTTTTTGGATGTAGAAGGATTACGTTCATCTTCATAATAAAAAAAATCATCGAATATGTTCATATTCACTTTTTTAATTGTTTCGGCTATAAAGATTTTTACTATTTATTTTGGCCAGGAATCTAGTTAAGGCAAAAGTTTACACACTAGTATTTTTTATAATATGCATTTTAACTCTAATTAAACGGGGTTCAGATATAAAAATCTAAACCCCGTTATTTTTTCTACAAAAACAAATTAAGGAAATGCATTAATAGTTTATATTTAATATTGCAATTGCTTCCATTCAGACCATGTGCCATTTTCATAATATTTTCTTTTACTATTTTCAGAGTTATCTTGATACTTTGGTGTCCCATTTACATCATAAGTAGTTCGAGTGTAAATTTGTTTATAATTATACCCTCCATTTACATTGATTTTTACACCATCTTTTTGTTTTTCTTCATATGAGTATTCCCATCTCATTTCTGGTATTAATTTGTTTGATTGTACCTTAAAAGCAACTTTAAGAGTAACAAAGCCATTTGCGTTATTGTATTCATAATATGTACTATCAGTCTGATTATTAAGTTTATCATATGAGGATGAACCTATTATTACATTGTTTTCATAGTGATAAATAGTTTTGCTTTCCATACTGTCATTGGCGTCGTTTTTTAACTTAAGGATTGTAGAAAATTCGTTTTTTTTTGAAAAACTATAAACATAATGGCTTTCATTAATTATTTTTCCCTCTTTCCCTTTATAAGTCGACAACAGAACTTTATGGATTTCAAAATTCTTCATTCCGTCTTTTTTGAATTCTTTGTATTCTCGATATCCTGAAGGGAGCGTTCTTATTTCTTTTAAATGCCTTGAATCTTTACCTTTTGCAAATACTATACTTTCTTTAAAATGTAAATTGTTTCCAGTTGGATCATAAATAACATCAACATTTTTTTGCTCATATTTATCTTTTCCAGTTTTCAAAAAGCCACCTTTCAATTTTGTTATTTTAATTTGATCATTATAATTTATTCCGAACCAATCAATATAACTAAAACTTCTTAACCCTAAATTTCCCTTGGAATTCCAAGTTCCATTCATTTTAAAATAATTTTCTTTTTCAAACAAATAATCACGGAAATAAATCTGGGCGTTAATATTAAATACTGCTACACTTTGAATAGAATTACGATAACCGTTTCCCTCTGGTGATGAAACTAGTATGTAATAAATTTTCAAGATCTTTCCTTTTTCATTTTTGATTACGGAATCTTGTATTAAGATAAGTCCATTAAATTTGGAAAAGACATTAATTGCATCAAGTAACTCTTTATCCCATTGATTATTATCATTATCAGTTTGGGCTGGTGTTAATAAAGAAAAACTACTCAGCAATAATGTTAAAATTAAAATTTTTGTTTTCATAATTGATAAAATATTAAGTTAAAAATATAACATACACAAATTATAAGAATTCTTGATTCTTTTTCATCATAGGGCATAACATTTCAACGCATGCTTTGCCATCGTGCTAACAATATCTACGCTAAGGTAACAAAAATTTAGGGTTTCCGCATCGCTAGTTGCAATGAACCGCTTATTAGCAAAAGTTCTTATTTTTTTCTTTTCGTAATGTCAACTGCTTTTGGTTGATATTCGTCTGGATTATTTACTAAGTTTTTAAGTTGTTTGTTGCTGTAACTTGAATATAGAATCTCTAAATTCTCTCCTTTTGCTTTATCTATAGAACTGATTTCCGTTTTTTTGAATAATCTTTTGTTTTTAAAAGTTGTAAAGCAGAATCAAATTCGTATATGTTTATGTTTATAGTTTTTATTATTGTTTCAAGTTTCTCTTTTGAAAATGAGTCTGTTGTTAAGAAATGTTGTTTCTTGTTTTTAATGCAATTGAAATTCCGGCATAGTTTTGCCATGGAACATTGGCATTTTTACAAAAAGAAAATGCACACAGTAGGATATTCGTTTTTTCAATTTTTATTAAATTATTTAAATGATTTATTTACAGTGATTTTGTATTTTTTGTTTAATGCTGCCGATTTTACTTTGTTTTTTGATAGGGACTGAATTAAAATAAGGATAAAAGGGAAGTTAAAAACAAAATACAATAAAATAATGTAGTCAACATATTTAGTAAATTCTTCATTGATTTTTAAAAATAGTAATAGAGAAACAAATAGCAAAACAGGAACTGAAAAGATTATAATTGGAAACTTATATCTAAATGTATTGTCTTTTCTTAGATTAATTATATTTTTTTCTTTTGTAGTCTTGGTACTCGTACCTTGTATCTACTTCATGTTGAAAAAGGGCAATGATTATATTTTGAACACTATTTTTAGTAGAATTTCTTGTGGTGTTTTCCAAAATATGCTCAGAGCCAGTTTTCCCTTCTTTTTCGTAAGTTACTTCGTACTCATCAATATAAGTTCCAGTTATTGAAAGTTTTTCATTTGTTTTTGTATTTCGGAGTAAAAATTCTAGGTAGGACGGGGTTAGGTTTTGCTTTTCTCTTTTTTCAATTTCTTCAAATTCTTTTTTTCAATCGAATTCATTGTAATATTTAATGGCGTTATCTAAATCCACATTACCAAAATTTTCATAATTTCAGGATTTCTATTAGAATGCTATATTAAAAGGATGTATGTCATTTTTTTGAAATTTTTACAATGGTTCGTAAATTGGCTGCGTTTGGGAGTTTGTAATCGTATCTCTATACACTATTAATAAAAATAATGAAAAGCAATGAACTATCCAAATTATCATTAACCAAGATGCAATTAATTTGGTGTTAACGAGCGTATTTTTAAAATTTTCTAATCGCTCGACCAACCTTGCTTGTTTTCCATAAATTATATTGTGTACCATTGGGAAATTGTTGAGTCCATGTACTATTTCCATCGTAATCCGATGAACTTCTATAAGAATTATATTGAAAATTACCTAACCCATTTTTATATACATTAGTGTATATTAGATTCAGTTCATCCCTTGATGGTAAATACCAATCATCGTATTGATTAAAAACAAGATTATAGCAAAGTCCTGCTGCAATATCATTACTATTACTACAATTATTAACTATGGCAATTGTGTTGTTAAAGCCAGTTCCTAACTCAGTTTTAATGCCGAGAATGAATTGACCAGTACATTCCCATACAACAAGATCTTGATCTTCTGGGGTACAAACCAGACCATGTTCCTCTGTTTCATCTATATAAAAAATTATCCAACCG
>CAZKSK010000286.1:0-3395 GCA_964555225.1 uncultured Bacteroides sp. | reverse complement strand
CCATTCATCGGGGAAAACCGGGAAAGGATATGTTGAAAGTGATTTCAGCGAGTGGTTGCCACCAGTAAACATAAACTTCGTCCCACATGCAATGGAACAGTATTTACCTATAACAAGTCGTTCTTTGTTACAAAGAGGATAATGATATAGTACATTATTACGTTCAAAGTCACGAGGGTCCTTCTCGAAATCATTATAAATAGTGAAGTCGCCCACAATGATATTCGGGTCTTTTACTACAGAATGTAGATAAACACTCTCAGTTGCATTGTTTCCCTTACGGGGATATATTTGTTTTGGATTCATTTGTTCTAAGTTTTTATTTATTTACCGTTATCCTGAATGTACATTTGTCTGCGCCACCCAAAACCGTACTTATTGTTTCTACTGTGAAATCTTTATCTGGGAACAATTCATGTAGCACAAACAGGATACTCTGTCTTGAACATTCACAATGTGTCATTGATTTAGCGAACCCCATATCGTGCATAAAACACAAACATTTGGGATATCCCATCTCATAGATACGTCCCTTTTCTATTACATTTTGGAATGAATATTCCGAGTTTTCTTGTTCCGAAAAAAATAAGTCCAAATCACCTTTACACTTTTCTTTTCTGCCTTTGAGCATAGGCAATACATACTTTGTAACACAATTGACAGCGCATTTCTTAAAGATTATTCCTTGCTGATCTTTTGGAAGTAGGCTAATCTGTTTTTCAATATCATTGAAATAGTTTCTTGCCAGATCTAAGTCTTGTTCTTTCATTATATTATTATTTTTGAGAATACTTTTCTATATCAATTTTGTCAGATAACGCTGACCTACATATAAAAATATCATTAACACAATAGACATAATCAAAGTATAAATAAAAATATCTACATATGCGAACGAATTCATTATACAGATAATTCCGTATATACAGTAAGGTATGCATAGCAGCGAAGTGACTATGGCTGGGATATATCTTTGAAACACAATCCACTGTATGATATGTATAACAATATGGATGGAGAATGCTATGAATGTTCCCATCCAAAACAAATAAGTTCCTGTCCATAATGCGGTGAGCGTAACAAATCCTAATAATAAGAATAATATAGCGACACAAAGGGTAAAACCTTCTACAGACGTCTCCTTGAGATGGGGCACCAATCTCCGGGCAATCCTTGGGAAGCGCTGACAGATGTATTTTTCATTCGATTTAGTCCATGACTTCATCATAATTATTTCTTCAAAATCGTGAACCATGTATACTATCGGTAATGACGTAATTAAAAGAGCATTTATATTCATTGCATTCATTCTCGAATGTCATCATTAATTCGTTTTTAAATATTTCTCAATAACAGTTTATTTTATGTCTTTACCCAGTTGATGTGCTTCATCCAAAACAGGTTTACCTTTGATATCGCCTACAGCTTCAACGCCATAAGCCATCACTTCACCAATATTCTGTAGATGAAAATAATCAAGAATCAAATGATATTGTAGTTTGATTGCATCAAATACCGTCGGCAATGTATCAGCAGCAACAAGTAGCAGACCTAGCTTCTTTACTTTCAATGTAGAGCGTGCAGGCTGATGCAGACGGTCAATGATGGCTTTCAGTCTTGCGCTAATTCCATAAAAATAGACAGGTGACGCAAGAACGATGATATCAGCCTCTTTCAATATAGAGAAAACTTTTTGCATATCGTCCTGAATTATACAATCTTTATTCACCCTTTTGCGGCAGGCATTACACCCTTTACACGGCATTACATGATAATCTGCAACAGAAATTACAGAGACTTTATTTCCGCTTTCTTTTGCTCCTTTCACAAAGTCTGAAACAAGAAGTTCGGTATTGCCATGTTTTCGCATACTACCCACAAGTACTGCAATATTATTCATAAATTTATTATTATTAATTATTAACGATAGAGCCAGATATACCCAGTTATTTTTTCCATATCTCCATTTTTAATACTTCTTCAACAATTTGGTTCATGTTCCAATATTTGTACATACCTAATCTTCCTCCAAAAATAACATGATCTTCTTTGTCTGCCAATTCTTTATATCGTGCGTATAAAATAGAATTTTTATCATCATTAATAGGATAGTAGGGTTCACTTCCCGGAGTCCATTCACGTGGATATTCATACGTAATAACAGTCTTTTTTTGTGTGCCGAACTCGAAATGCTTGTGTTCAATGATTCGCGTGTAAGGAACTTCGCGTTCCGTATAGTTTATAACGGCGTTGCCTTGGTAGTTTGGGATATCCAGAATCTTATGCTCAAAGCCTAGGTTGCGGTATTCCAGTGTGCCAAAACAGAAATTGTAAAAAGCATCGATGGGTCCACTATAGATAATTGTTTCAGCTAGGTTATTCCAATGTTCCCGGTCTTCCAGATAGTCGATGTTGCAACGTACCTCGATATCTTTTAAAAGTCCGTCAATTAATTTATTGTATCCTCCTATAGGTATTCCTTGATAACAATCATCGAAGTAGTTGTTGTCATAGGTAAATCGAACGGGCAGACGTTTGATGATAAAGGCCGGTAATTCAGTACAAGGGCGTCCCCACTGTTTTTCGGTATAGCCTTTAATTAGAATTTCATAAATATCTTTACCTACCAAAGAAATAGCCTGCTCTTCCAGGTTTTTCGGTTCGGTGATATTAGCTTCACGGCGCTGCTCTTCAATCTTTGCCTGCGCTTCAGCCGGAGTTTTTACTCCCCATAATGCGTGGAAAGTATTCATATTGAAAGGCAGATTATAAAGTTTCCCTTTATAATTGGCTATAGGAGAGTTTGTATAGCGATTGAATTCTACAAATTTGTTAACAAAATTCCAAGCTTCTTTATTGGAAGTGTGGAAAATATGTGCTCCGTATACATGGATATTAATGCCTTCTATTTCTTTACAGAAAATATGCCCGCCGGTATGTGTACGACGTTCCAATATCATTACACGCTTTCCTGCTTCGCGCGCTTTGAAAGCAAACGTGGCCCCGTAGATTCCGGAGCCCACGATGATGTAATCGTAGGGTTTCACTAGTTTCTGGTATTAGTTCTATATTGCAAAGATACACAAAATAAGTGAAAAATTGTTGTTCACAGTGCAAAAAACATTCTGCAAATCGTATAGA
Organism: uncultured Bacteroides sp.; assembly: GCA_964555225.1. Classification (GTDB taxonomy): domain Bacteria; phylum Bacteroidota; class Bacteroidia; order Bacteroidales; family Bacteroidaceae; genus Phocaeicola_A. Next base: position 254 of record CAZKSK010000286.1, on the reverse strand, counting down.
AGCCAAATTTTTCGAGCGTCATTTTTTCTATTTTTGTCAAAAACAAATAATATCATAGTTTTTTTGTTTTAGTTTATAAAGAGCTATCAAAAGATCAGCGACAAGTATTGTGTGGAAGCGCCTGCAAAGATAGCATCCTCTTTTTTCAGGATTCCGAAGAGTTCCAATAACGTCCGACAACGTCCAATAACGTCCGACAAGTTCCAAAGAGTTCCAACAAAATCCCGAAACTCAGGAACTTTTTAAAAGCAGGA
>CAZKSK010000285.1:0-3395 GCA_964555225.1 uncultured Bacteroides sp. | reverse complement strand
CAATTCAAATCGTCACCATTATTTTCTCGTTTTAACTCACTATTTTTAAATAATTTACAAACATATCCGCTATGTTTTAGTGGACACTAATGAAACGAACTCATAAAAAGTATTATCAAAAATAAATAAAACCTTTTTTTGTAAAAAATATAATTCCAAATAAACTATTGAATTCCAGCATATAAAATATAACCAACCGAGACAAGGACAATAGGCATGCGTTTCTTCTCGGCTGGTTTTGTCTTTTTTCACGGCTGGGCGTGTTTCTCCATATCTATATGACACATGATGAACTCATAAGAAAAAATCTTTACTTTGAGAAAAAGAAAAACTAATTCGATTTAGCTATAGCATCACTTCTGAGCGAATTTTCGTTTCTTATTATTTTATTTAATTATACGGCATAAATGTGTTATTTAGCATCTTGTGTTCGGAAACGGAAACCCGTGCGCGAAAACGGAAAATGAATATTTTTTTGATATAAATCAATAATTCTATACTTTTCTAAGAAAAATCAATAAAATTATTGCATATAGAAAAAACTGATTATATATTTGCAATGTCTTTAGAAAAAGACAGTAAGTTTTCAAATAGGATACACATTATTAGTTAAAGTAAGGGTAAAAAAGATTGTTGTTATCTTTCCCAAAAGGGGAAAGGTAATTTAAAAGGATAATTTTTAGTAGAAAAATATTAGTTAAAAACTTAATATAATAACAAAATTTAGAGATATAATTGTATTGTATTCTGTTAGAATATTGTTATTATTTGCATAATATAAATATAAAGTAATCAAGAGAGAGAGAATTTGGTTTATAAATAAAACAGGCTGTATCGAAAAGATGCAGCCTGTTTGCTTTTTATTATTTTTCTAAAATAAGAATCGCAAGAGATCATTAAAATTAGCCCAAATCAACAAAAGTATCAGAAAAGACATACCTACGATTTGTGCTCTCTCCATAAATTTGTCACTAGGTTTTCTTCTTGCAATTATTTCATACAAAAGAAACAGAACATGTCCTCCGTCTAATGCAGGTATTGGTAAGATATTCATAAAGGCAAGAATAATGGATAGAAAAGCCGTCATTTCCCAAAAACGATGCCAGTCCCACTGACTAGGAAATATACTCCCTATAGTACCAAAGCCACCAAGACTATTCGCTCCCTCTTTAGTAAATACATACTTCATATCATCTACATAACCACGTAAGACATGAATGCCGTGTTGAATTCCTGCAGGAAAAGAAGCAAAAAATCCATAAGTCAATACTTCCGGCTTATAATCTGGAATCTGCGCCGTTACGCCCACTCTAAAAGCTGTATCCAGTTTCAATGCTAAAGTATCTAAACTGCCAGCGCGAGAAATAACTAACTGAATATTGCTGAAATCTTTATCTTTGTGTACTGCTGCAACTGACTTAATACTATCCAATTTTGAAGAAAATGAGCCCCAGGATACAAGTTTCTGATTATTCAAAGCAATCAAACTGTCTCCTTTCTGAATACCTGCTATAGCTCCCGGCTTTCCGGCAACAACAGAATCGACCACTGTCGGGATAAAAACACTGATAAAAGGAGGATCATCTTTTGCTATTTCCAATAAACTTAAATCATCAGGTATAAAAATTGATTTCTGTTTTCCGTTACGTAAAACAGTTACCTCTCGTGCATCAATTATCGTACGAATCATATCAATACCAAAACGATTAAATTCCTTACCATCAGCACTAAACAAAATATCTCTATCTTGAAATCCAATTTGTTTTGCACGTTCATTAAACTCCATTCCATAATCCATCTTCTTTAAGGGAACATAGGAGTCTCCCCAAGTAAAAAGTACCATAGAATAAATAAATAATGCCAAAAGAAAATTAAAAAGGACTCCGGCAATCATCACGAGAAGTCTTTGCCAAGCTGGTTTCGAACGGAACTCCCATGGTTTTACAGGTTCTTTCATTTGCTCTGTATCCATAGATTCATCTATCATCCCGGCGATCTTGACATAGCCTCCTAGAGGTAACCAACCTAGTCCATAAGTAGTTTCACTATTCTTCGGCTTAAATTTGAAAAGAGTAAACCACGGGTCGAAAAAAAGACAAAATTTTTCTACTCGTATTTTAAAAAGACGCGCAAACAGAAAATGCCCTCCTTCATGGATAATAACCAAAATAGAAAGAGATAACATCAACTGCAAAGCACGAATCCAAAATGTTTCCATAAATATATAATCTTATTTTTTATTATTCATAATTTCAGTTGCAAAGCGCCTTGCTTCAGCATCAGTTGCAACATAATCTTCATATGTAGGTTCCTTAATGAACTGAGCCGTTTGCATGGTTTGTTCTATCACATCACTCATCCCAAGAAAAGATATTTCATCACGTAGAAAAGCCGCATTTACAATTTCATTTGCTGCATTTACAATACAGGGCATATTTCCACCTTGATTTAACGCTTCATACGCTAAAGCCAGATTATGAAAGCGTTTAGTATCCGGTTGTTCAAACGTCAAATTTGTACAAACAGAAAAATCAAGCCTCTGAAAAGAAGAAGCCAACCGCTTAGGAAAAGAAAAAGCATATTGTATTGGCAAACGCATATCGGGCATGCCTAATTGTGCTTTCACAGCACCATCCTTAAACTGAACCATGGAATGAATAACTGATTGAGGATGAACTACCACTTCAATTTTATCAGGAGTAATATCAAAAAGCCATTTTGCTTCTATGACTTCAAAGCCTTTATTCATCATGGAAGCAGAATCGACTGTAACCTTTGCCCCCATTTCCCAATTAGGATGCTTTAAAGCTTGCTTTCCCGTTACATACTTCAACTGCTCATAACTAAACGTACGGAACGGGCCACCGGAGGCTGTCAATATTACTTTTTCAATTTCATTATTTGCCTCACCAACTAAACATTGAAAAATAGCCGAATGTTCTGAATCTACCGGAAGCACAGCTACATGATAACGACTTGCCAAATCTCTTATCAATTCACCTGCTACCACCAACGTTTCTTTATTCGCCAAAGCTATAGTTTTACCTGCCTTCATAGCATTTATAGTAGGAAGAAGTCCTGCAAAACCTACCATGGCAGTAAGAACCAAGTCTATCGGAGACGCATCCACTACTTGACAAATAGCTTCTGTTCCTGCATAGACTTTTATCGGAAGATCAGCTAAAGCATCTTTTAATTGCACATATTTATTTTTATTTGCAATCACGACTGCATCCGGTTGAAATTTACGAGCTTGTTCTATTAACTTCTCTACCTGATTATTAGCTGTAAGTACATAAACCTCATATAAATTCGGATGTTCCTCGATAACCTGTAAAGCCTGTGTTCCTATAGAACCTGTAGATCCCAATAACGCGATTTTCCTTTTCACCATT
>CAZKSK010000284.1:0-3413 GCA_964555225.1 uncultured Bacteroides sp. | reverse complement strand
AAAAATAGGAAAAATTCTTAATCCGTTTTGTAATATCGACAGTTATTTTGGTCCCAGTGCTTTAGTTGATTTTATCCATCAGATCCAATTGTGTGTGACAAAAGCAGATATATCTTTTACAGCGCCATTGACATTAAACTCAGATATACCTCAGGGAGATCTTTATGTTTCCGATATGTTTAAACTTTATAAATATGAAAATGGTTTGTATACAATGAGCCTTAAAGGAAGTGAGGTTAAGGGAGCTCTGGAAATGTCGTATGCTCTTTGGACAAATCAAATGAAATCTCCAGATGATCATATTTTATTGATAGATAAGAAAAATAATGATGACCAACATTATGTTTTTAAGAATTATAGTTTCAATTTTGATTCGGCTGCAGGCATTATTTATACGGTTGATGTTACTAAACCTGCAGGACAAAAGATAACGATTTTAAGTATGGCCGATGGAACTCCTTTTGATTTAAATAAAGATTATAAAGTGGCAATCAATTCTTATAGAGGCAATGGGGGCGGTGAATTATTGACATCAGGAGCTGGAATTCAATTGAAGGATTTACGAAGTCGCATTATTTCTATTAAGGAACATGATTTGCGTTATTACATGATAAATTATATAACAGAAAAAGGTATAATTGATCCTAAGCCTTTGAACCAATGGAAATTTGTTCCTGAAGAATGGGCAAAACCAGCTATCGAAAGAGATAAGAAAATACTTTTTATGAAGTGATATAAGTTAATTTACTTTCAATATTTCTTTAAAATTAGTGGTGTAATTGGGGGATATGTATTCTCTTTTAAGCCCCCATTTATTTTTTGCATTGCCTTGAACTGCCAATTTCATAGTTCCGATGCCATTCGTTTGATTTATTTTATCAATGACGTTAGATAGTTTAATATGAGTTTTTTTTCGAATTATATCATCGAATAGAGTAGGTTGAATTTCATTTTGTTTCAAAATATCGCTTACAATTACCGCACTTTTTTTATATTTATATCCTTCTTTATAAATGGACCGTAAAACTTTTAATGCAGTTTGTACAATTTCCATGCTGTCACAGCTAGGAGTGTCCAGTCGAATGCAGGCGGTATTGAAGTATTGTGGAAGATCTTCTCTGTGTTTATTCGTCATGATTGTTACTGTAATTAATCGTGCAGCTGTATGTTGTTTCCTAAGTTTCATTGCGCAGGATGCTGCGAAAGTAGCCACACTTTCTGATAAAGAAGGATAATCTTCAACCATTTCACTAAAAGAACGACTTGTACAAATATTTTTCTTTTCAGATAATTCTAAAGTATTAATGCAGCTGATGCCATGCAATTCTTTCCATGTACGTACACCTGTGATGTTTAGAATCTTTTGTACCCATGTTTCATTTTTTTGTGTTAAATCCCATGCTGTATATACATTCTTATTTATTAAATTTTTGGAATTCCGTCTTCCTATACCCCATACATCTTCTATGGGAGTAAGATGTAAAGCTTTGATTCTTTTTTCTTCTGTATCTATTATGCAGACATTTTGATATCCTCTATATCGTTTGGCAAATATACTTGCTATTTTGGCTAAAGTCTTTGTCGGAGCAATCCCAATTGAAACGGGAATACCTATGCCTTGTCGTATGTCCCGACTAAGTTGATGCATATAATCTGACAATGTATTTATATCATAACCGTTTAGATCCATGAAAGCTTCATCAATGGAATAAATATCGATGGAATGAACTCTTTCTGAAACCATTTGCATTACTCTATGTGAAATATTATCGTACAAGCTATAATTGCTGGAAAATACTGCAATGTTATTCTTTTCAATAACTTCACGAATTTGATAGAGAGGTTGACCTCGGTGAATGCCATATGCTTTCGCTTCTTTAGTCATAGCAATGATACATCCGTCATTATTAGATAATACTATTACGGGTTTTCCGTAGAGATCAGGACGAAAAACTTGTTCGCATGAAGCAAAAAAACTGTTACAATCAATTAGTCCAAACATAATTATCGCCTTTTTTGAATGGTAAAAGTTACGATACCCCAGATAATAAAATTGTTGTCTTCAGTTATTTTTATGGGTTGATAGTCTTTATTTGCAGGAACTAACCATATCGTCTTTTTATCGAGTTTAATATATTTTAGTGTATATTCTCCGTCAACAAAACACACGGCAATATCACCGTCTTGGGGCTCTAATAATTTGTCTACGACCAAAATATCTCCCGGATTTATTCCTGCATCTTTCATACTGTTTCCTGCAACCCGTGCGTAAAATGTACTAGCCGGGTGATGAATCAGTTCTTTATTCAAATCAATACCGTCTTCCATATAATCTTGCGCAGGGGATGGAAATCCTGCATGTACAGATTCTACAGTTATTGGAATTTTTAACTGAGTTTCTTGTTTTATCGGATGTATTTTTATTTCTTTCATCAGTTTCAGCTAAAACAGGACAAATATTTGTATTCATTTTGTTTTTACAAAAATAGAAATATTTCATTGAATGTCTGATCTCTTTTTTACATTTTTATTTTCCTATATGATAATCTGAGAATTATCATGTATCTTTGTATCATTAAAAGTAATTTATAAAAAGAGAAATGGCTAAAGAATTAGAATTGAAGTATGGTTGTAATCCCAATCAGAAACCGTCACGTATTTTTATGCAAAAAGGAGAATTGCCTATAGAAGTGTTGAATGGCCGTCCCGGTTATATTAACTTTCTGGATGCTTTTAATAGTTGGCAGCTAGTTAAAGAATTGAAAGCTGCTACAGGTTTGTTAGCTGCAGCTTCTTTTAAACATGTAAGTCCGGCAGGAGCTGCTGTTGGTTTGCCAATGAGTGATACGTTGAAAAAAATATATTTTGTTGATGATCTTCAACTATCTCCGTTAGCTACAGCTTATGCACGTGCACGTGGTGCAGATAGAATGTCTTCTTATGGTGACTTTATAGCTTTAAGTGATAAGTGTGATGTGGAAACGGCGCTTTTAATCCATAGGGAAGTAAGTGATGGCGTTATTGCACCTGATTATGATCCGGAAGCTTTGGAGATCTTGAAGAATAAACGTAAGGGAACTTATAATATAATAAAAATAGATCCGGAATACAAACCTGTACCAATAGAACATAAAGATGTTTTTGGCATTACATTTGAACAGGGACGCAATGAGGTGAAATTAGATGATGATGCTTTGTTCTCGAATATACCTACAATGAATAAAAATATTACTCCTGAAGCAAAAAGAGATTTAATAATAGCATTGATTATTTTAAAATATACTCAAAGTAATTCTGTTTGTTATGTAAAAGATGGACAAGCAATTGGTATTGGCGCAGGTCAGCAGAGCCGTATTCATTGTACTCGTCTTGCTGGAAATAAAGCTGATATTTGGTATTTACGACAGCATCCG
>CAZKSK010000283.1:0-3438 GCA_964555225.1 uncultured Bacteroides sp. | reverse complement strand
ATATGCGCAACTTTTTATAAATCATTTTTTAATCAATTTAATTCCGCCAACGGGTTATAATTAATTTTGCAGCCGACTTAGGCACTCTATTCCAACTTCCGTGAGTAAATACTCTTGTACAGAAAAGGTTTAAAAAGGCTTGGTCCTTCATTAAAACTAACTAACTCGAGTATCTCTTCTTCTCAACATGATTAAAGAATGAAATATGCGAGGAAGGGAAAGAATCTTAAACCGGCTAGAGGTTAATATTATTTAACTTTACATCAAAAAAAAGTATAGACAATGATAGTCGGATATGGGAAAAAATCCATATCTTTAGGACACCATATGCTCGCCTGTAAAAAAGAGGTGATGAAAAAAGAACTATTGAACGAACAATGTATGGGGTTCGGCGAATGCCGGAATTAAAGTGATCGATGAAATGTCCGACTATCTATCCGTAAAGTTCTATCCGCGAAAGAAAAAGAAATCCTTTCTCCGTTGGCTTTTATTTTTGCTTCGTCGAATACGGAATTTTATCGTGAAGAAACGTTGAAGAAGCATAATCGTAATTTTTTTGAAAATTAAGAACATATCATAAATTATAGAACAATGGGACAAGATCATCATATCATACCTGCTGAATTGTGGGGTTCAAGGGACGAAAACTGTAACGATTTTATTCCGGAATTATATCATCTTAAAGAAAGCGGTCCGTTCACGTTCGAATGCGAAAATAACCATATTACGCTGAGCTACCATAAAGGGAGTCATCCTTATTATACAAGTGCGGTAAGAGACAGAATAAAAGTGCTTATATCTTTGGATACGCGAGGTCCGAATTTTGATTATTCCCTTTTTGCATTCCAACTGAGTTCAATGGCCGCAAGATTAAAAGATTATTTAAGTTCATGGAACGGTTATGATTTTGAATCTTTGGACAATGCTGTATTCCACAGTAAAAAAAGTAAAAAAAGATTCTATGATGCGCTTAAGGGGACTAATTCGGAATCATATGAAACAGACTCCGATTCTACTTCCGATACATATACAAGAAGCGGACAGACAAAACGCCCCCCATGGGGAATATAATAGTAACAAAAACAACACTAAAATAGATAACGATTCTCCTTATCCGGAAATCTGATAAGACAGGATCATAACTTTAAAAATTCATCATTATGCCAAACGAATTAGTATCTATGGCCCAGCAATTTTCCGGACTTCCTATGGAAGATCTCATCGGAGGGCCGCTAAATGCAGCGACGAAAGCAAATGCTGCGATGGCGCTTTCACAAACAAAGTTCCTGCTCGAAACCTGTTTCGACAAGGTGAACGGAACGAGGACACAACAAGTGTTGCAACCCGACGGAAAAACGACCAAGTCGGAAGAAGTATCGGTTGTAAGTTACAAACCGATTATGATAGAAATGTCTCTCGAGCGCGGCGTTATCGGTTATCAGGAAAAGAAGATCACCGTAGACGGAAAAGAGCAGACCAGCATGGAGCCGATCATGAATACCGTTACCACTACGTTCAATCTTCCGTTGCTCACGGTGATTCCAATCAATTCACTTGCAGTCACTACTGTGGATGTAGGTTTCGAAATGGAAGTGAAATCCAGCTATTCCGAAAGTGATCATAAAGAAAATTCATCCGAAACCAATGGTAAGGTCGATATTGAAACCAAGTTGGGTTGGGGACCGCTTTCTGTATCCATAAAAGGATCGGCCAGCTACGCATCGAAAGATTCGGCCACGCACGACACGCACTATGAAAAGAGCAATTCGGCTAAATATACAGTCAACGTACATGCAGGTCAGCTGCCTGTACCCAAAGGAATCAATACGATAATCGAAGCCTTCACACAGGCCATTCAACCGGTACAGATGCCTGTATCTTCCGCCGGTCAATCATAATACGGTCAAAGATTAGTGTCTGATATATGCCGAATGAAAACCAGCCGAAGATAGTGAACAGCCGTGCCAATCCCAAGATCGGTACCGAGCTTAACATCGAATCCATCATAAGCGCGCCTCTTGTTGCGGCGTCCAAGGCCAATGTCATGATGCTCACCGGGCAGGCACGTTTCTTGTTGGATTACTGTTTTACAAAAGAAGGCGATATCTATAAACCGGTGATGATTACTATGACCTTGTCGCGCGGGGTTGCCAATCCCGACAAAAAGCCGGAGGACGCCGATTATATCCATGTCACCGAAATGGCTTTCCAGATGCCCCTGTTGTGTCTGCTGCCTCTCAATTCGTTGGGTATCGATAAGATCAAAGTGGATTTTGATTTGGAAATCACCTCCATAGGTTCTTACCAGTCGAAATCTTCAAGCTCAGGCATTATCAACCGGAAGGCGGTACTCAACGGGCGTGTGGCATCTCAGCCTCGGACCTCCGATGCAGACGCATCCTATAAGGACAAGCTGTCAAGCCACCTCAAAGTCAGCATCAATGCCGGAGCATTGCCTCTGCCGCGTGGTGTTCTGTCGGTCATCGACCTTTATACCAAAGCCATCCAGCCGCTTCCGAATGTCGACACCCGGACGTCCGACGAGCCTGATAAAAATATTAAAAACGATCAAAAATAATGACTCATACCATACCCTGTCCCGTGTGTAAAACGCCTATACCTGTGGAGTTGCAGCGTCTGCTCCAAGGCGAGCGTTTCGTCTGTCCCAATTGTCACGCTGCCATATCATTGCCTTCAGGCAGCCGTGAACCTGTGAAAGAAGCATTAGACAAACTCAAACAAATGAAAGCATTAAATGATAAAGTTTAAAAATTTCGTTGAAGCCATTCATCAGGCCATCTCCGGTGCAGCCGACATCCTGATGGATAAGAATCAGGGACTATTGGAAAAATATTTCTATAAGGAATCCGAAGATACGTCTCCCGATAAGAAAGACGACAAAGAGCCGCAGCATGAAATATATAAACCCAGAACAGTGGTCCTTGATTATCCTTCCACGGATGAAGAAGGACATGATGTGACGTCCCATGTGGAAGTCCCTCTGATCACGCTGGTGCCCGTATCTTCTTCACAGATAGAGAAAGCCACCTTCACAGCCGATTTCCAATTATCCATCATTGACGATGATTTATACATAGATTTTCCCGATTCCAAGAAAAAGAACCAGAGTTCCACGGTCGGCAAACTGGAGATTGTCATTTCTCCCAAAGAGACCACCGAGGGACTTCAACAGATCATAGAAGGATACGAAAAAGCCTTGAAACGGCAGATATAGTTCGATTCACCGGATATTTTGTTATAATTATTTATAAAATTTGGATAACAACATATTTTTCCTTTTTTTTGCGTAAGTAATAAAAAAAGCAAAATGAATCATTTAGATAGAATTCAAATTCAGAATTTTAGAGGTTTCGATAATCTCTCCATTGATGGATTTTCAAAGATAAATTTATTTATAGGGAAAAACAATGTAGGTAA
>CAZKSK010000282.1:0-3440 GCA_964555225.1 uncultured Bacteroides sp. | reverse complement strand
AACAATTAACGACAATAATGGGATAATATTTGTAGATTTTTTCATATTTCTGATATAATTTATTGTTTGCTCATAAAATCTTCTACCTCATCAATGGATATTGGAATATGTTTGTGCCCCAAAAAACGTGCACCTTCTTTTGTGATAAGAATATCGTCTTCCAAGCGAATTCCTCCAAAATCTTTGAACTTCTCGATGGCATTAAAATTGAGAAACGCCGTATTAATTTTTTCTGCTTTCCATTTATCTATTAACGCAGGGATAAAATAGCATCCTGGTTCATCACTCATTACAAAACCTTCTCTAAGACGTTTTCCCATACGAAGAGAAGAAAGACCGAACTGCTTGGAAGGTCTGAATTCTTCGTCATATCCTACATATTCTTGGCCTATATCTTCCATGTCATGGACGTCAAGGCCTATTGCATGGCCGAGTCCGTGAGGCATAAATAAATATTGCGCTCCCGCCGCTACAGCATCATCAGTATCACCTTTCATCAATCCTAAGTTTTTTAAACCTTCTACCATTTGTTTGCAAATGGTATTATGTACATTCAGCCAAGGTATACCTGGACGAGCTATTTCTACTGTATGATCATGACATCCGACTACAATACTATAAATGTCTTTTTGGCGACTACTGTATTTACCTCCAACCGGAATTGTTCTTGTAAAATCGGAACAATAATTACTGTTAGCTTCAGCACCGGCATCAGTCAACATTAATTTACCATTCTCCAAAAATTTGTCATGGATATGATTATGCATCGTTTCTCCATGCTGAGTTAAAATGGTTGCGAATGATACACCGCTACCTTGGGCCAGAGCGATGCCTTCTATGGTTCCTGCAATATGTTGTTCCAATACATTAGGTTTACACATCCTCATGGCTGTTGTATGCATTTGGTATCCGATATCACAAGCATGTTCCATTTCTTCAATCTCAATATCTTCCTTGACAAGTCTCAGGCTGACAATCGCTTTTATGAGTTCAACGGATTTGTGTTCATTAAGTTCGGTTGCTTTAATACCTAATAACTCTTCTAGATAGAGTTTGTTATCAAAACGATAAGGTGGAAGATAATGGATTTTTCTTCCTCTTGATTGAGCTTCTTTCAGTAAGGTAGCAAATTGTTTTTTATCTATTGAACGGGAAGCCCCGATTTGCTGGGCGAGATCTTGTATGCTGGGCTGCAATCCCATCCAGATGATGTCATCCATTGAGAAATTATCACCGATAAGATAATCTTCTCCGTTGTCCAAATCAATTACTGCTGCCAATCCTGCGAGATTGTGACCAAAAAAGTATAAAAAGCAGCTGTCTTGACGAAAGTGGTAGGCATTGTCAGGATAGTTGGAGGGAGCCTCGTTATTGCCTAGGAGGACAATTAACCCATTTCCCATCAATTTTCGTAAAGCATTTCTGCGTTTACTATAAACATCAGCCTTAAACATGATAATCTATTTATTAAAGTTATTCTGCAAAAATAATGAATTTTCTGTAATTTCTAAATATCTTTGTAGTGCTTTTATAACAAATTTATTTATGTATGTATTTAGACAAAAAAGCAGCATTGGTACTTGAGGGAGGTGGCATGAGGGGAGTGTTTACCTGTGGAGTTCTTGACTATCTTATGGATCATGATATTTACTTTCCCTATGGCGTGGGAGTTTCTGCGGGTGCATGTAACGGGCTTTCCTTTATGTCTCGACAGAGAGGTAGGGCAAAATTCAGTAATATTGATATGCTTGAGAAATACCAATATATTGGAGTGAAACATCTTTGGACACAACACAGTATTTTTGATCAGGATCTTCTGTATAAACGATTCCCGGAAGAAATTCTTCCTTTTGATTATAATACGTATTTTGCCAATTCAGATAGGTTTGAAATGGTAACTACGAATTGTCTTACGGGTTTACCATGTTATTTGGAAGAAAAGGAAGATTTGCATCGTTTAGTTGACATAGCAAAAGCTTCTTCCAGTTTACCATATGTCTGCCCAATTGTTTATATCGATGGAATACCCATGCTTGACGGAGGGATTGTTGATTCGATTCCAATTATGCGTGCCATTAGTTTGGGTTATGAAAATAATGTGGTCGTATTAACTCGAAATCGGGGATACAGAGAAGACAGTAAGGATATTAAAATTCCTAAGTTTGTATATAAAAAATATCCACGATTGCGAGTTGTCTTAAGCCATCGTTGCCAATGCTATAATAACCAGCTTGAATTAATTGAAAAGTTGGAAGATGAGGGAACGATAAGAGTCATACGTCCGATAGACCCCGTGAAGGTAGGTCGGATTGAGAAAGATATAAACAAATTGACAGAATTTTATGAGGAGGGGTATGCTTGTGCAAAAAAACGACTTGATATTTAAAAAAAATAGGTTAAGATCAAAGGTCTCAACCTACTTTCTTGAAAAGCGATGTCTGAATTATTTTTTGGCCTTTTTATTAGCCCTGTTGACTGTAGCCACGCTTTCACTGTCTAATTCATAGGCAGGAGTACGTTTTCCGGCTTTGCTTTTCTTCGGCTTTTTATTTCCTGCAGCTCCCATAGCAAAATCTCCTATTATTTGTTAGTTAATAAATGATGTTGACTGATGAGTCATTGGAACGGTTATCGTCGTTAACAATAGCTGCCTGGCTCAAAAAACGGGAACATCTAAAAGATGTTCCCGTATATGTTTTAAGACTTCAACAATTACTCGCTGTAGTCCATTTTTGTCATACGAACATAGCTTGCATAGCGTTTTTTAGCCATTTCCTCTGCTTGGTCAAACAACGTTTGAGCTTCAGTAGGATATTGCTTCATTACAGAAGCATAGCGTACTTCGCCTTTCAAGAAGTCTTGGAATCCTTCCCATTTCGGTTCTTTGGAATCTAATAAGAATGGATTTTGACCTTGTGCTTCCAATTCAGGATTGAAACGCCATAAATGCCAGTAACCGCATTCTACTGCAGCTGCTTCTTCAGCTTGTGATTTACCCATACCTTTTTTCAATCCGTGGTTGATACAAGGAGCATATGCAATCACAACGGAAGGTCCGTGATAGGCTTCTGCTTCACGGAGTGCTTTCAGACATTGAGACTGGTCTGCACCTGATGCAATTTGTGCCACATATACATAGCCATAAGTCGTTGCAATCATACCTAAGTCTTTTTTACGGATACGTTTTCCTGAAGCGGCGAATTGAGCAATAGCACCAAGAGGAGTAGCCTTGGAGGATTGTCCACCGGTATTTGAATAGACTTCTGTATCCAAAACAAGGATATTTACGTCTTCTCCAGAAGCGATGACATGATCCAAACCACCATAACCGATATCATAAGAAGCACCATCACCACCGATGATCCATTGACTTCTCTTAACCAGATAATGAGCTAATTCTGAAAGCTGAGAGCCTATAGGACAACCTTTTTCTTTACCTG
>CAZKSK010000281.1:0-3442 GCA_964555225.1 uncultured Bacteroides sp. | reverse complement strand
GGTTTACATGAGGAGTCAATCCTAAATCTACTCCTTGATTATAAAGGCTCCTCAGCATTCTTAAATACGTAGATATCGTATTGGGTCGTTTGCCCGAAGATAATAAATAACGAAAATAAAGATGAAGGCGCTCGCGGCTCAAATCCGAAAAACGGACCTCCAGACGACCCAAATACTCCGTATAGGAACGAAGTGCGTTTCTATACAGATGTGCCGTCGAATAGCGACCTTCCTCTTCTAATTTTAATGCACACTCACGTGCAAACAAGGTAAATGTTTTTCGTTTCATAAGATTAAATAATAATATTATATTAATTATTGAATGGTTATATATTGCAACGCAAAGTTAACCATTCAATGACATTTTCCTTATTCCGCAAAAACTTTTTTTCTTTTTCACATTCTCATTATAACTGATAAAACTCTATCAATCAGTGTAAAACCAGTTAGAATGTAACTTCTATAAATGCACTTCCGGATTTTTTTGCACTGTAAAAAAAAGAAAATAATAGATTTACCTATTTAAAATTCATATGATCTATTGGCTTAATAACAATATTAATTCACTTATTATCAATATATTAAAATATTTTTAGGGATTTTTTTCTGGAATTTAAAATATATAATATACAAAGCAGTACTGCATTTATAAATTTATAGTACATTAAAAAATAATTAGCTGTACTTATAATTTAATTTAGTTGTACTACTTTTATAATTTAAATTTACTGCTTATAAAATAATTTTATCTGGATTACAATTTCCATCTATTTTAACAGCAGAAAAATATTCTCTAATTTTTATCTGTAGTGTACATTCGGATTTTTATACTCTTTGATTTCTGTCAGACTTTAATTGAGATTTCAAATTGTTTTCGTAAATTTGTTATGTAAATTATTATATAATGAAAATTCTTCGATTATTCAGCAAAAAAGGCCACCATCCATCTTTCGGTGCATTGGAAGTGCTAAAATATATAGGTCCGGGTTTATTAGTAACTATGGGATTTATCGATCCCGGAAATTGGGCGACGAATATTGCCGGAGGTGCCACTTTCGGTTATACATTGTTATGGGTAGTAACGCTAAGTACATTGATGTTGATTGTACTGCAACATAATGTGGCTCATCTTGGTATTGTAACGGGGCTTTGTCTTTCCGAGGCTATTACAAAATATTTCAAGCCCGTCCTTGCACGTTCTATATTAAGCACGGCGATTCTGGCTTCTATCTCTACTTCGCTGGCAGAAATATTAGGAGCTGCCATTGCATTGCAAATGCTTTTCGGACTGCCTATTTTCATAGGCACAATATTAGCTGCAATAATGGTATTAGTTCTTTTAATGACCAATTCTTATCGGAAAATAGAACGGTGGATTATCGGCTTCGTATCCTTAATAGGTATTTCATTTATCTATGAATTATCATTGGTGCATGTAGAATGGGGAAAAGTAGCCGTAGGAACAGTTTTGCCTCAAATTCCACACGGTTCTTTATTGATCATTCTAAGCGTACTCGGTGCTGTGGTTATGCCTCATAATCTATTTCTGCATTCGGAAGTCATACAAAGTCGTCAGTTACATAAAAGAGATGAAGCATCCATCAAAAAACTATTGAAATTTGAATTTGCAGATACATTGCTTTCAATGATTGTGGGGTGGGCAATCAATAGTGCCATGTTCATTATGGCTGCCGCTACATTTTATGTTGCAGGAAAAGAAGTGACGGAACTTCAGCAGGCACACGAATTGCTACAACCTTTACTGGGAAGCAATGCTTCCGTCATTTTTGCTATGGCATTACTGATGGCAGGTATTGCATCGACCGTTACATCCGGAATGGCAGGCGGAACCATTTTTGCCGGTATCTTCTCAGAGCCTTACGATATTAAAGACAACCATTCACGTTATGGCATTTATATTTCTATTATCGGTGCCGTGTTAATCATCTTCTTAATATCGGATCCGTTTAAGGGATTGTTGATTTCACAATTGCTGTTAAGCATTCAACTACCTATCACAGTCCTTTCCCAAGTATATCTCACTTCATCAAAACAGGTAATGGGACAATACGCCAATAATAAGGTTGTGACGTTTGTCATAAGTGGAATAGCTATGATCGTGATAGTTTTGAATATCCTGTTGCTAATAAATACTTTCGGCTGGATTTCTTTATAAAAGACTATTTTACGCAAGTCCCACCAAAATTTGGGTGATTCGTTCGGCAGTTCTTCCATCCCATCGTTCCGGAATGGCACAAGATTTCCAATTTCCTGAAACCATTTGTCTGACAGCCTCCCTTAATTTCACGGCATTCTCTCCTACCAACACATTGGAGCCTACGTTTACCGTTTCTATATGTTCGGTATAACTGTTCAGCGTGACACAAGGAATTCTGTTGAACGTAGCCTCTTCCGCCACATTTCCCGAATCTGTGATAATACCCTTTGCATGAGACGTCAAATAACCGAACTTCAGATAAGACAAAGGTTTGGTGAGATATAGATTATGAGCATCGGGCATCAACTCTGCAACCTCCTTATACACATAATCATGAACCGGAGCGATAATCGGCATTCCTTTTGATTCTTCTACAGCCGCTTCAAGCATCTTTTTCAAATTGGCTTTATCCGCTAACAGAGCGTGTCGGTTAATCGTAAATACGAGGTACCCTCCTTCCGACAGATTTAATTCATCAAAAACACAAGGTTTCACAAAACGGTCATAATTGAATCTTAAAGTATCCATCAAAATGTTTCCGACCATATAAACTTTTAGATTCTCCGAGTCCAAACGACTTACATTTCTATTGGAACTGATACCCGCCGTAAATAATAAGTCGGACAAGCCATTAATAACCAAACGATTGATTTCTTTCGGCATATTAATATCAAAAGAACGTGTACCGGCGACCAGATGAGCCAAGGTTATCCCCTTCTTTTTAGTGACAATAGCAGCAGCCATTGTAGAAGTCAAATCATCGACAACAATAACCACATCTACCGGATGAGCCTCCAGCTCCTTTTCGAAAGCAAACATTGTCATGCCCGCCAGTTCATTGAGATTTTCACAATCCACCCCTAAATATTCATCCGGAGCATCTATCTGCAAATCCGAAAACAATGACGGTTCCAATGTAGGATCGTTTTTCAATCCTGTATATATCAATCTATAAGAAAATTCCTTTCCTTCCTTAGAAGCCTTTTTTATTGCTCTGATAATAGGGGCAACCTTTACAAAATTAGGCCGCGCACCTGTTACAATACATACTCTTATCATTTCTTTTATTTGCTTGTTTCTGCAAACTTATACAATAAATTTGATTTGAAATATTTTTTAATCAAAAAAAGCGGAGATAGATCTCACGAGAATAAGATATGTAACTGTTAAAGTCTGCTGTATATGCTTTAAGATCTCGTATAGTCCAAATATAAATATTTTATT
>CAZKSK010000280.1:0-3449 GCA_964555225.1 uncultured Bacteroides sp. | reverse complement strand
TATGGGAGTCGAAAGATCACACAACTGCTGAAAAACAGAGGTTATAACATAAACCGGAAAAGAATCGTAAGATATATGCGCCAGATGAACATTCGGGTCATCCATCCGAAACCGAATTTGAGCAAACGAAACCTAAAACACAGAACATATCCCTATCTGTTGGGGAATTTTACACCTCAGCGAACCAATGAAGTCTGGGGAATAGATATTACGTACATTTCAATGCCAAAGGGGCATATGTATTTATTTAACATTATTGACTGGTATTCCAGAAAAGTCATCGGTTATACGCTCTCAAACACACTCGAAACGGAATTTGTATTAAGAGGTTTGGAAAAAGCCTTTTCGATTTACGGAACGCCAAAGATCATCAATTCCGATCAAGGGAGTCAATTCACTTCAAATGATTACATTCAGCTCTTAAAGGCGCATAAGATTCAAATTAGTATGGATTCCAAGGGGCGTGCAACGGATAACGCCATTGCCGAACGCTTTTTCAGGAATCTCAAAAAGGAATGTTTGTATATCATGGAATATTCTACTGTCAATGAACTGAAGAAACTGGTTAGAAACTAAGTTGGCTGGTACAATTCTGATAGAATTCACCAATCTATTGACTATTTGACTCCGAATCAACGGTATGCCTGCTGTTGAGTTGATTTTTCCATTCTTAAAAAAAGGAGGAAGTATGAACTTATTTTTCTCTTTTCCGTGTCTTGACTTTGCGGTCCATTATAAATTCTTGGGAAAAAATCCAAGAATAATTTGGAAAAGGGAACTCCTTTAAAGTGGAATTATGTTGTCTGATCTATGTTTTAAATAATCCACCTAAAAAATATCAGAGCTTTAAATAATATATGTTTTAATCTGTTTTATCAAGTACTGATGAAATCACGAGGTGAAAAAATTGGGTATTAGATTAATAAAAATTGAAGAAGCTGATTTATACCAAATAATGGAATGGAGGATGAAACCTGAAGTTACGAATAACATGTACACAGATCCAAAATTAAATATGAATCTACAAAAAAAATGGTTGCAATCAATCAAAAAAGATAACACAGTAAGATACTGGATGATTGAAATTGATAAGGAAAAAATTGGAGTAATAAATTTGTGTGACATTGACTTCAAGAATCAGAGATGTTACTGGGCTTATTATATTGGGAATACATCATTTCGTGGCAGAGGTATTGCAACTGCCTTAGAGTGCAATATATATGATTATGTTTTTCAGACGATGGAATTAAATAAACTATGCTGTGAAGTATTTGCCTTTAATGAAAAAGTTATTTCAATACATAAAAAATTTGGTTCAGAAGTGGAGGGGACTTTAAAACAGCATATTTATAAAAATGGAGAATTTTACGATATTGTCTGTATGGGTATAACAAAAGAAAAGTGGAGCAAAATAAAAAATACTTATGATTACGAAAAAATCGAAATAGAAAGTTAAAACTCTTTAATTTTTAATGATAGGTAATTACTTTTTATAATAAACGATTCATTGAGACTAAACACCTAAGTGTACATTTGGATAATTTAGAAAAATTTTTGAAAAAATGAAAAGTAACATAATTATTCCAGCTGAAGTCTATGGAAAATTTCGAGGTGTATTTTATAAAGAAATTCTCTAATATAAAAATTTTATTCAGAACAAATTCAGGAAAAAAAATAGGTTTAGGCCATATTATGAGGTGTTCTTCTCTAGCTACAGCTTTTGAAAAAAAAGGTTATAATTGTTTGTTTTTATGTAATCATGAATCTGAATCCTTTTTCTCAAATGCTAATCTTCAATATCAACTCTCTGATACGTTCGATATAAACGAAATTGAATCAATTAGAAAAATGGGTCCGGATTTGGTTGTTTTTGATTCCTATTTGGCTGATAATATAATGGACCCAATAAACCGGACAGCGAAAATGAAAAAATAAGTTATATAATGGGAGTATGAAAACTTCCGACTTCTTCGGGTGTAAATGGTTCGATTTCCCCTTTCAGAAACGGAATAAAGGATTCTTTTAGAAGTTCAAGAGAAGCACCTTCCAGCTTTACGTAAAGTGTTTTAGCGTTGTCTTCCGGTAATAGGGGCACTAGCTTTCTCGAAATAACCCTCCCACTGTCCAATTCTGCAGTCATTATGTGTAATGTCACACCAGCAGGGGAATCATCGATGAAAGGCCAAACGTTTGGATGGCTTCCTTTGTTCCAGGGTAAAAAACCGGTATGCAAATTTAAGGAATAAGGAAAAATGTCGAGCATTACTTGAGGGATGAGATACCCGAAATTAACGGATAATAAGACCTTTGCGCCGCTCTCTTTCAATTGTTGCTCGATTTCTATTAGTTTTTTTCTTTCCCAAACAATAATCGGTATACTTTCAGTTTTCGCGATTTGAGAGATTTCTTCGAAAAACAACCGTTTGTTCTCCGGATGAACTAAAATACCGGTAAGGCTTATTTCTTTGCTTTCTATGAGATGTCTTAACGCATTATACCCGTTTCTGTTGTTAATCGCTAAGATCGTTCTGAACATGAGATTACTCCTTTCCGCAATTCGTTTCGCGAAAAGCCCCTTCTATTCAATTGTGTTCATCATGAGCGCGCGACAATCGCCGGAATTTACGCCTTGTTATTGATGAGAAAGCGGTACCAGTCTTCTATGAAGTAATCGAATTCCTTTTTTCGTTGGACAAAGAGTTCGTAGTCACCGATCTGCTCCGGCAAGGCGTACGTTATCGTTTCAGGCCTCGTAAACATCGCGCTCACCCGCTTTCAAATCATCTGTCAGGATTATGGCATATAGAAGCCCGCACACCGTCGTACCTGGCTAAGCGGCTATCGGTTTACTCGTGATATAATCACGGGATGGAAATGAATAAATGATTCGCTTGAGAAAAGCCCTCGCCGCCAAGTCACCCCGATAGAAGAAAAAACAGACAAACCCGGAAGAAGAAAAATGATTAAGGGACTGATAACACTTGCGCGATTCCAAACGGGGGGAGTATGGCAAAAAAAGATAAACCGATAGAAGAACTCATGAGTGGTATAAATGATTATGACATACCGTTTAGGGATTTGTGCAAAATACTGGAAACCGTCGGGTTTCAGAAAAGAATCAAAGGCGACCATCACATCTTCTACAAAGACGGAATTGAAGAAATCATTAATATACAACCTGCTCATTCCAAAGCAAAGGCGTATCAGGTGAGGCAAATCCGAAAGTTATTTCAGAAATATAACCTTGGAGGTAAGCGAAGTGTATAAGTACGAAGTCATCATCGACTGGAGCGAAGAAGACGAGCTATATATAGCGCGAGTACCTGAATTACCAGGATGCATGGCGGATGGAGAGTCTTATTCGGAAGCGGCGCTCAATGTTCAAACGGTGATGCAGGAGTGGATCGAGACCGCCACGTCCTTGGGAAGAGAGATACCCAAGCCGAAAA
>CAZKSK010000279.1:0-3458 GCA_964555225.1 uncultured Bacteroides sp. | reverse complement strand
CAATTGACATCCAATATGTATCAAGATTTTTATTATGTACAGATGGTTGCTACACGAATGCATCAAAGGACGATTTGGCGAAATTAAAAGCAAAGCATCTTACTTCAGAAGATTTTGAAGATGACAATTCTTGTATTGAAGTAACGATAAAAGAATAGTAGAAAATAATATTGATGAATTAATTTAAACTACAAGGTAACAATATAATTCAAATCCAAGGAAAAATAATAAACGCTTCCCCCCACTGAATAATCAGGTTCTTCATACAAATATTTAACTAATCCAGAAAAAATAACATTTGTACCGTTTTTTTGAAATTCTGTTGGAAGGTTTTTCACAAAAAGAACGCCTCCTTCTTCAGGACCATAAAAAGACTTATAACCATTAAGAATGTTGACTGTAATTCTCCATTTCCCATCTACATAATAAACAGAACCTTTATTATCTTCGACTAAAAAAGGTTTTTGTTCCTGACTCGGATATATTTTCCCGTCGTCATTTTGTTTATCCTTACAACTTGTTACTATAAGGCATAATAATAAGATAAGAATAATTGTAATTGATTGTGTTGTTGTTTTCATATAATAATAGTTTTTACAAAAATAGCATTTTATTCATAACTCAGGCCTTATTTTAATGAAAGTTTGCCAATCCGTTCTCTTAATAGATTACTATATTTTTCTTTGAGTTCAATATTAAGAAATGAGTTTTGAATGGTTGCCTCAAACGTTGGCAATAGTTTAGTGTGTTTATTGATAAGACGTTCAACGACTACTTGTTCAATTCCAAGATTATCGGCTGTTTTAATAAAATCTTCTCTTTGTAATCTCTTCTTTTTTCCATTTAATGTCAAGGCTAATTCTTCATCATCCTTCGGATTGATAATAATAGCATTTAGCAGGTCATAAGCCGGAGTTAGACGTACTACATTATTAGTTACTTCATATAATGAGAAATTTTTCAGGTGCATATCATTATTACCGGTTAACCAAGAGAAGAGTATTGTCTGCCATACGCATAAGAGTATGTGGAACAACGTTAATGCGTGCAGCTTCTGCAAGATGCATTGTTAAATCTTCGACTTCGGGCATATTTTCATATTGAGACGTTTGGTCTTGTATTATTTTTATAGCCAATTGGTCAAGTTGCTCTGTTGTGTAATCTATTTCGCAATGCAACATCCAACAACCATCCTTCCGGAATTAAACCGTCAAAGAAAGGAAATAGTACCGAGCTTGTATATATCTCTTCTTGCAATGGCAGTGTAAGACTTATAGCCTTTGCCGTCTCTGAAGAAAGATATTCGGGCAAATAACGAAATTCATAACCTTCATCACTCTCAGTTAGAATCCCTGCTAATTGGTCTTTATAAAATATATTCGCTTGTCTCATAGTTTATTCTTTAGGGATTGCAATCATTACATAATTAAAAAAATCAAGGAGTTGATTCACCTTGTCTAAACGCAATGATTCTTTGCCTTGTTCAAGATCACGAACAAAGCGTAACCCCACACCGGACTTTAACGAAAGATCTTCCTGTGTAAGATTATACTGCTTTCGCAATATTTTGACTGTAGCAGATAGACTATTCATAATAACTTTATATTATACCATTTCGGGTATAAAGTTAATACAATTATTTTAAATTATATCAGAAAAGGTATAATTTATTATTTCATTATATTGATTATATCATATAGGGTATATCTAAAAGTATTTGACAGAAATTTTTCGCAAAAACACATAATAAGTTGCCTCAAAAATACATAATAGATTTGTTGATACGTAATCTTATAAAACAGGAATATCGGGATTGGAACTTGCAAATTTATTTTCAAATCGTAAATTTGCAAAAGGATCGTTGATATGCGGGATGCTGTAGAAGTTGAATTTACATCATAACGGGTATCACATATTTGGCCAAGCAATAACCGCCGCCTATCAGCCAGCAATAAAGAATCGCTGCCAGCAGGAAGGGCTTGAATCCGGCTTTCTTGAATTTTTCAATGTTCGTTTCCGTTCCTAATGCCGTCATGGCCATAGTGAGTAAGAAGGTATCTAAGGTATTGATAAAAGATACGATGCTTCCCGGCAACAGATTTAAGGAATTGAATCCGATCACTACAAGAAAAAGAATGGCAAACCATGGTATGGTGATCTTGCTTTTCTTATCATTTCTACCGTTCTTAGCTGCTGAACGGGCCACAATATAGGCGATGACGAGTAGAACAGGAACAAGCATCATTACGCGGATCATCTTCACAATGATAGCCGTATTGCTTACTTCCATGCCCATTGCATTTCCGGCTCCTACCACATGAGCGACTTCATGGATGGTGGATCCTGCAAAGATTCCCATCTGTTCTGGTGTCAGATCAAAGATTCCTGCACGATAAAGAATGGGGTATAGGAACATGGACAGTGTTCCGAAGATGATTACCGTAGCTACCGAAACGGCTGTTTTGTAAGGTTTTGCTTTGATGGTACCTTCTACACCCAATACTGCGGCGGCTCCACAAATAGCACTGCCGCAGGAGGTGAGTAGTGCAATGCTGCGGTCTATTTTCAATAGTTTGCCGATCAGTACTCCCAAACAGATCGTTACTGTTACGATGACGGCATCGATGCAAATGGCAGGTAATCCTACGGCCAGTACATCTTGGAACGTAAGTTTGAATCCGTATAGGATAATACCTATACGAAGTATGCGTTTCGAACAAAAAGAAATTCCGGGTACCCATGTTTCGGGGAGATTGTTGCGGAGGCTGTTGGCATAGAGCATACCAAGGACGATACCGACAACCATCGGACTTAGGGAAAGGGCTTTCACCCAGTTCATTCCACCTATATAAAAAGCTGCACACGAGAAGAGCGCAATCAATAGTACGCCATGTAGCATACTGCTACGTTGTTCTGATAACTTCATTTTTCTTTCTTTTGGGTGCGAAGGTAGAAAGAAAAGACTGCGGTTGGTTATACAATATAACTATGCCCTATAACTTGCGGTTATGAACTGTTTCAGTATTTTTTTTAATCCGGTAGTTTCACCGCGTTTTTCTACAAAGGTGAGATCGCGTTCTATTCTTAGGTCTTTTATTTCGATAATCTTGAAGATACCTGCCAATAATTCTTTGCTAACCGAACGAATGCTGACGATTCCCATACAGTCGGCATGTTCTACAAAATTTTTAATTCCCTCGGTCGTTCCGAAATTCATCTCGATATTAAGATCCGAGAGACTGATATTATGCCGGTGTAACGAATGTTCGATGACATCGAGAGTGCCCGAACCGAGTTCGCGAAGAACAATTGGAACGGACTTTAGTTCATCAAGCATCATTTCGTCTTTTTGGGCCCAAGGTCCTTTTGTGTTGACTATGGTTACCAATTCATCTTTCATGAAAGTGGTATACTTGAATTGCGGCTGACGAATTATTCCTTCCACCATACCTATATCT
>CAZKSK010000278.1:0-3469 GCA_964555225.1 uncultured Bacteroides sp. | reverse complement strand
AATAAGCATCTTGTCTCCGTCGTTAGACATACTTCTGACCTGAAAAGTATATTTTCCTTCATCCAGATTCGAGAATTCTTTATAGGTATTAGTTGAAAAATGACTCCAATTTTCATCATTGGAACCGATAAGTCTACAACTGAAAAGAGACGGTTTCAGATTCTTATAATTAGTTAGTGTAAATTTGAATCCGATGGAATTATCTTTATATTTTAAATTGATTGATTCCCATTTCCAACGAAAACTTTTACCGAAGACAACTTCTCCATTTTTAACGAGATAAACCTTTCTAATTTGTAATCTGTTTGTCTTTGTTTTAGATCTCATCCGATATTGTATTAGAGAAAATCCATCTTCAGTACTAATAATAGCATGATTCTGATCAACAACGTTAATGTTTTCGAAATCAGGGATTAAACAATTTCTCAGTGTGTATTCTTCTTTCCCTTTTTTATATTTATTATTTTGGTCAATAAATAATGCTACTTTGAGCATGTTATCGCGTATGTACCAAATGTTATGCATAGAATCTTCTTTAATATATGAATACGCTTTTTTACCATCGAGTAATTTTTCTAATTCTATATTTTCAATTAAAGAATTTTTAATTTCATTATACCAAAATAAACCATTTCGAGAACATATAGTAAGTTTGTCCTTTATTCTACCAATAAAAACATTATTTCCTTTTGGTAAAGACTTACTGTTAAGATTTTTTGAATTTGTGACTTTTGTGAGATCGTTTGATAAAATAAGTTTATATAGACCATTTTCTTTATCGGCAGTCCAGACAACTGTTCGATATGTACTATTATCAATATATAAACTTTTTGATGAAAAATCGCCATTTTGGATACGATATAATGATGACCACTTTCCTTTATTTTTTTGAAGTAAGTATAATCCAAAATAGGTACCTAGGATAATTTTGCTATTTGTTACCTGATGCGCTGACCAAACACCACGAATACCTTTGATATTTTCTGTATGGTTTCTATCTATAATTGTAAGAGAATTAGCTCCTGAACAAAAAAGCTTGTTATCTATTTTGTTTAATGACCATATTTGTCCTTCTGTACCTTTTACTAATTCAAGATTCATAGGATCATTGGAATTGTAGTTTTCATTTGCTTTATAAACGCCCTGATTAGTCCCGAAATAAATATATCCATTATATATGGAAGATGAATAACCGGCTCCAATAGCTGATTTAGAACTATAAAGAAAAAAATAAGAAGAATCCAAATGTATACAGTCAATACCGTTATCTAAACCTAACCATAGATTATTGTCTGAGTCAAATTTCATAGAAAGGACCGTTTTATTTTGAAGACCGTTATTAATTGAAAAGTTCTCGGTAGTTTTATTTTGAAAGGAATAAATATAAGCTCCATCCTGAACAGATCCTAAGGCTAGTGCTTGAGGAGTAATAGCTGCACACAAAAGTTGTTTATTTTTGATAGTGGAGTTGATAGGACTATTCAAAGGATAAATTACATGTTTATCATAGACAAATAAGCCATCTTTACTGCTTACTATTAATATTTTATCATCATAAGGAAGAAGCTTGACAATTTTTGAATGAATGAAAGGCTCCCAACTAACGACTTGTTCAAAACGATCTCCATTAAAAACTTCCAGTCCTGTTGAGGAAACAATATATAATTTATTATATAAATATGCAGCACAAACTGATCCATGAGGACATTTGATAATCCGTAATTTATTGTTTTCAAAACAAAAAATTGATTTATCCGATTGAAAGAAAATAGATTGATCTATCTTGATGATATTCCAGATATTTCCTACTTTTTTTTTATTTATTCCATTTGAAAGGCATTTATAGGTAAGAGTTCCTTTGTTATTTGGTAAGAAGAAACCGAATTGCCCTAATCCGCCGACATAAATTCGTTCGTTATCCAGATAAATTGCTCTTAGTTTTGCATTATTGATAGGATATGTATTCCATTCAGTACCGTCATATTCCAATAAACCTTTATTATTAGCAAAATACATCCATCCATTTTTATGCTGTTCTATCATCCAATTCTGATTACTGGCCTTGTATGTTCTACGACTATAATTTGTGACTATTCGTTGCCAGCTTCCAAAAATTTGTAGTTCACAGAATAAAAAAAAACAAAAGAATAGAATTTTTTTTCTCATGGTATTAAAATTAATGTTACAAATATAAATAAAAAAAGAGCGTATTTTTTTTCTTGATTTATTATTTCTTTCTCATTACTACATCAATGGTCGAAAAAATGTGAAATCTGGAAAATATTTGTATTATAAATAAGTGATTAATAATCAATATAATAACAAAATGATGAGATATTAATGATGTATTTATTAAAATAAGGTGTATAGTTTTTGTAGTACCTATTTCTTTTATTCGTTTTCTTTCTTCTTATAATTTTGTCTTCGATTAATTAAATAAATCTAATTCATAATGAACAAACATCAGTTTAAGTGGAAGAAATTACATATTCTTATGATAATATGTCTTTTCTTGTCGGCAAGTCTGCCGAGTATGGCGCAACAGTTAACAATTAAAGGGCAAGTATCTGATGCAACTCAAGGTGATCCTTTAATAGGTGTAACGATTTTGGAAAAAGGAACTACCAATGGGACTGTAACCGATTTTGACGGTCATTATACCTTAAAGGTTTCTTCTCAAAGATCAATTTTAGTTTTTTCTTTTGTTGGATATGTTTCGCAAGAGGTAAAAGCAGATCATAGTTTAATAAATATTCGTTTAAAAGAAGATTCAAAGACCTTACAAGAAGTAGTTGTAGTAGGTTATGGTACTCAGAAAAAAGTAAATTTAACAGGAGCCGTATCTCAAATTGATGGTGATGCTATAGCTACCAAGCCATCGGCCAATGTCTTAAGTGCAATGCAAGGTGAAATGCCCGGAGTACAAGTTTTGCGAAGCAGTGGTGAACCAGGTTCTGAGACCTCCGGAATAAGAATTCGTGGCTTTTCATCGACTAACTCAACTTCTGCTTTAGTCTTAGTAGATGGTGTGGAAAGTGATATAAATTTATTGAATCCTAATGATATTGAATCTATTTCTATTTTAAAAGATGCTGCTGCATGTGCAATTTATGGTGCACGAGCTGCGGCTGGAGTTATATTAGTAACTACTAAACAGGGAAGTGACAATGGAAAAGCAAGAATATCTTATAACGGTTATTTTGCTGTTAACACTCCAGGTAATATGCCTGAACGCGTTACTGCTTGGAAAGAACAACAGATGATAAACGAATCCCGTTTGCAAGCAAATGGAAAAACTGAGTGGAATGCCGAACAATCTTCATGGGTTGGAAATCCTAATTTCAATTATCGGCCTAATTATAGTAATGGAAGATGGGATTTTTTCCAAGCAACCAATTGGATTGATGAAGGTACACGTGATTATATGACGCAACAAAGTCATTCTGTTTCAGTTAACGGAGGGAAAAAA
>CAZKSK010000277.1:0-3496 GCA_964555225.1 uncultured Bacteroides sp. | reverse complement strand
CATAAAAATTAAGCAAACCGTCGAAACCGATTGATTTCTCGCTACAAATAAAAGTTCCTACCGGAGTATTGGGCTGTAGTCCTCCGCAAGTACCTACACGTATCATATCCAAACGACGGAATGTATCTTTTTCTTCACGGGTATTGAAATCGATATTAGCCAAAGCATCGAGTTCATTCACTACAATATCAATATTGTCACATCCCATGCCGGTAGAAATAGCTGAAATACGTTTTCCCTTGTACATACCGGTGATGCTCCGAAGTTCGCGATTTTGTATATCGAACTCCTGACTGTCGAAATGGGAATCTATCAACGGAACACGTCCGGGATCACCGACCAAGATAATCTTATCAGCTAACTGTTCAGGTTTCAAATGAAGATGAAAAACACTTCCATCCGGATTTATAATTAACTCCGATTCTGCAAAACGCTTTTTCATAACATTACGGTTTTACAATAGATTCTGCTGATCCGGAACTTTCGGGACGAGCTATGTTATCACGCATAGTCGTATCCGCCTGAATATTCTTCATACGATAATAATCCATAATACC
The DNA here is from genome assembly GCA_964555225.1 of uncultured Bacteroides sp. Classification (GTDB taxonomy): domain Bacteria; phylum Bacteroidota; class Bacteroidia; order Bacteroidales; family Bacteroidaceae; genus Phocaeicola_A. Next base: position 2,939 of record CAZKSK010000277.1, on the reverse strand, counting down.
CAGATTCCCGTTGCGGAAAGCTTCGGAAATAGCCTTTGGCACTTCGGCTTCAGCTTGTATCACATTGGCACGCGCCTCTTCAGCCCTTGCCTTCATCTCCTGTTCTGTAGCGACAGCCATAGCACGACGTTCCTCCGCTTTGGCCTGCGCAATATTTTTATCGGCATTGGCCTGATCCATCTGCAAAGCAGCTCCGATATTACGACCGATATCAATATCGGCAATATCAATAGACAATATTTCGAATGCCGTACCGGCATCCAATCCTTTCCGCAAGACAAGCTTTGAAATAGAATCCGGATTTTCCATAACAGATTTATGGTTTTCGGATGAGCCGATAGATGAAACGATTCCTTCACCCACACGAGCCAGAACAGTATCCTCCCCTGCTCCGCCCACCAGTTGACGGATATTGGCACGCACCGTTACACGGGCCTTAGCTATTAACTGAATACCGTCTTTTGCCACAGCAGTAACAGGAGGAGTATCAATCACTTTTGGATTAACACTCATTTGTACGGCTTGGAATACATCTCGTCCTGCCAAATCAATAGCTGTTGCCATTTGGAAAGACAATTCGATATTGGCTTTCGAAGCCGAAACCAATGCATTGACAACCTTCTCCACATGCCCGCCGGCAAGATAATGAGCTTCCAATTCATCGCGCGTAATACTGCTTAAACCTGCTTTATGTGCTTCAATCATAGCATGTACAATTACAGATGGCGGCACATTACGGATTCGCATCAGGAACAATTGTACCAAAGAAATGCGAACGCCACTGACTTTAGCAGAAAGCCACAAAAGAAAAGGAATATAATGCAACAGTATAGCAAGGACGATAATACCGGCCGCTATAACTATAAAAGGAACAAATGATGTTTCTATCATATTGAATAATTTAATGGATTATTTCTTCTTTTCTACTAAAATGACACCTTCCAACAAACGAACAACTCTAATAGGGGTCTTCTCATTGATGAAACCGTCGGCTGATTTAACTTCTACAATATTACCGTTAATCTCGGCATTTCCTATAAGCGCCAGACGAGTAATGGCCTTACCTGTATCTCCTACTTTTACCTCCAGACGTGCTGCTGTTCCTACCGTTGAATCGATATTCTTATTCAAAGCCAAACGTTCCAGAGATTTGGAACGCATGAACCATGCCACAACCGCCAATACGGAAAATACCGTAACGGCCAATGTAACCAAACCGCCCAGCGAACCTAATGTACTGAACGCATAGAAATTGGCAATGATAAGACATGCTGCAGCAGCAAAACCGGCAATGCTGGTACCCGGAATCAGAAATACTTCTACAATAAGCAAAAGCAAACCGATAATAATTAGTGCTGAAATAATTAGTATTACCATATGCTTGTTTATTTTGTTTTCAATTCTTCATTACGTACGGCAGTTTCCTGCTTGTCAATATCAAGTCCCATCTTTTCCAATCGGGTTTCCGCTTCCAAAATAGAATTTTTCAGATGAACTTTACGATCATTTCCTCCTTTCGCATATTCACTACGCATTTTGCGCAGATTGCACGAAGCTCGTGAATACTGATATTTCATCTGCTGCAAAGTTTGAAAAAGATTTTTAGCCTTTGAACTATGAAAATCTCCTAGAGAATGATAAGTAATCAAATCATCTATAATGAAAGTAAAATCAACCTTTTTTTCTACGGAATGAGGTCTGTTGATTTCCAAAGTCAAACGTTGCTTAGCTTCACGCACGGCATCTTTATCTTTCTGAGTTGAGGATATACTCGATAAGCGGGCAGCAGCTACTACAACCGACTTAGGTGTATTTTCATAATCGAAAGTCAAACGACTTTCATTCGGAATAAAAGTATAAATACAAACCTTACCATCCGGCTGATTACGATCCGTAGCGAACCATCCCAGATTATTGTATTCATCAATTACATACATATAGTCATTAGCAGGTGAATTGAAAGGCATACCTAAATTTTCAGGTTTTAAATACTGATTGGTATCCGGATTAAAACGAGTTACAAAAATATCATAACCACCTAAAGATCCTTCCCCTTTCGCTGCATAATATAAAGTAACTCCGTCAGCAAGCACATAAGGATAGTTCATATCACCCTTAGTCTCAAGTCCGGGAAGTTGTTGTGCTTCGCTCCATTTACCTTCCAATCTGTAGGATGTATATAATTGCATAGGTTCGTTGCCTACACGTTTACCAAACCATATTTTATTTCCCAATTCCGTTTGATAAAGCGTACCATCATCTTTGTCCGGTTGATTAAAATAACCGGCATAAGTGGATATTACTCCGCTTTCCTGACTAATAGTATAAGATTGCAAAAATACATTCTTATCAACAACCACACTATCTATAAACTGTACTCGCTCCGTTCCTTTCAGCATAAGGGAGCCCAATTTAACATGTTCATACTCGGCATCATAATCAGTAGTAGGAAGTTTCTTTTTCTTCCGTCCTTCTAAAAATTCATCATAAAACTCAGCTGCATCATCATAAAGATATTTATCTGCAGCAAGCCTACCCAAATACAAACAGGCATCCGTGAAACCTCGATCAGCCGATTTCTTTAAGAAAGATTCGGCATTCTCACGATGATTTGTTTCAAAAAGACATGTACCTACATAATAATTCAACTGAGCATTAGAAGGATTTCGCTTCACATATTTTTCAAAAGCAGGCAAAGCTTCCGAATATTTGCCTTCTTCGAACAATGCTTTTGCCTGTACCAAAGTTTGCGCATTTAAAGGCAATGATAACAGACCCACACTAAAAATCAACACTATATTTCTTTTAATACGATTCATTCTTCTTAAAAAATAAAGTGTTCAAAAATACAAAGATTTATTCAATCTTCCCTATAACTTGACGTACTATTTGTTAATTGTTCTTTATTTACTTATTTTTGCAAAGAAGAAAACAAAATA
>CAZKSK010000276.1:0-3517 GCA_964555225.1 uncultured Bacteroides sp. | reverse complement strand
GATAAACGGTGGCAAAAAAGTACAAGTACAAAACCCTTGTTTGTAGATTATTTATATATAACTCCAGATTATAAAGGATATTTGGATGAAGTAGATAAATTGTTCATTGTTAAAAAAGTTATTCTTGATTCGTCATTAAATCCACAGCGAGAATTGTTGTTGATAAGAGAGTGTAAAAAGCGAAATGTAGATTTTATTTCTCTTTCAGAAAAAGGAACATATGAAATTTCGGTTTAAGTGATTTATTTTTACTATTTTTGTCGATTATTTTGAAGAATATGATAAAAGACGTATTGGAACAATCAAAGGTCGATTTATTTGAGACCTTTTGTAATGAGGCGAAAAACATAGTTATTATAACTCACGTATCGCCTGACGGTGATGCGATAGGTTCATCTTTGGGTTTGGCTCAATTTCTTGTGCAAAGAGGTAAATCTGTCCATATTATCGTTCCCAATTCATTTCCCGATTTTTTGTGTTGGCTGAAAGGGGCTGATGAGATTATCATATATGAGAAAAATATAGAAAAGGCCGATTCTATAATCGAAAAATCGGATTTGATATGTTGTTTAGATTTCAATGCTATAAAAAGAATTGATAAAATGGAAGACATTATTGGCAAGTCATCAGCTCGTAAAATAATGCTCGATCATCATTTATCTCCTGATTCTTTTTGTGACTTGACGATGTCTTATCCGGAATTAACATCTACTTCTGAAGGAATCTTCAGGCTCATTTACAGAATGAATGGTTATGATAGCATTACAAAAGAAGGTGCTGAAGCTATTTATGTAGGAATGATGACCGATACGGGAGGATTTACATATAATTCCAATATACCGGATTTATATTTTATTATTATTCAACTTTTGGCTAAGGGAATTGATAAGGATGCTATTTATAGAAAAGTTTATAATACGTATTCTGAGGAACGTTTGCGAATGATGGGTTTTGTCCTTTATGAAAAAATGCAGGTGTTTCATGAATTTAGTTCCGCCTTGATTACTTTGACAAATAAGGAATTGGATAAATTTATGTATGTGAAAGGTGATACTGAAGGTTTTGTTAATATTCCCTTATCTATTAAAGATGTGTGTTTTTCAACCTTTATGCGTGAGGATGCACAAAAGAACATGATAAAAATATCATTACGTTCCGTAGGTGATTTTCCTTGTAATCAGGTAGCGTCGGAGTTTTTTAACGGAGGGGGACATAAAAATGCTTCAGGAGGTGAAGTTTATGGAACCATGGAAGATGCTGTAGAACTATACAAACGGGCTTTGATAAAATTCGAAGATCTTTTGGTTAACAAAAAATAGTTATAGAAATATAATTGAAAGAAAACATAACTTCTATTTGTTATGTATTTATTACTTTTGCAACTAGTTAGAATTTTAAATATGAAAAAAATAAATTTTATATTACTTATAGCTTTAATCCTTTCATGGTCTCTTCAATCTTGTAACAATACGGAAAGTTATGGAGATTTAAAAAAGGAAGAACAAGCTGGTATAAAGGATTTTATCGCAGATAATAATATAAAAGTAATATCTCTTGAAGATTTCTTAGCACAAGATAGTACTACTGATGTGAGTAAAAATGAATTCGTATTATTCAAGGAAACGGGTGTTTATATGCAGATTGTCCGAAAAGGTGTGGGCATAAAATTGGAAAGTGGAGATCGAGCAGAAGTCTTGACGAGATATCTGGAAGTCAATTTAAATGATGTTGACACGATTTCATCCAATGTTTATGGATCCTATGTAACAAATCCTGATATATTTACAGTAGTAAATACTAATGGTACTCTTACAGCTTCTTTTGATACGAATGCTTTGATGTATAATACATATGGAAGCCAATCCGTTCCGAGTGGATGGCTCGTTCCGTTCCCATATATCAGATTGGGTAGGTGGGATAGTGAAGATGGTGTAGCGAAAATCAGATTGATTGTTCCTCATGACGAAGGACAGTCTGATGCATCGTCGTCTGTATATGCATGTTATTATGAATTAACTTATGAGTTAGGAAAATGACTTTAATAAAATCTATTTCAGGAATTAGAGGAACAATAGGTGGACAAGTTGGTGACGGTCTTAATCCTCTGGATATTGTGAAATTTACATCTGCTTATGCCACCTTTATTAGAAAAACTACCACAGTAAAAACTAATAAAATAGTAGTTGGAAGAGATGCGCGTATCTCCGGTGAAATGGTAAAAAATGTAGTTTGTGGTACTCTTATGGGTATGGGATTTGATGTTGTGAATATTGGTTTAGCATCTACTCCAACAACAGAATTGGCCGTAACCATGGAAAACGCGTGTGGAGGCATTATATTAACGGCAAGCCATAATCCTAAGCAATGGAATGCTCTGAAACTCCTAAATGAGAATGGAGAGTTCTTAAATGCTGCGGAAGGTAATGAGGTTCTTCATCTTGCAGCAAGTGAAGATTTTCAATTTGCTGATGTTGATCACATCGGCAAATATAGTGAGGACCATACTATGAATGAAAAACATATAAATAAGGTCCTTTGTTTAGATTTGGTAGATGTTGCTGCAATTAAAAAAGCAAATTTTAGAGTAGCGATAGACTGTGTAAATTCTGTGGGAGGAATTATCCTTCCGGAGTTACTTACACGCCTTGGTGTACAGAAAATTGAAAAGCTTTATTGTGAACCTACGGGAAATTTCCAACATAATCCTGAGCCTTTGGAGAAAAATTTGGGCGATATCATGAGCCTAATGAAAAAAGGCGTTGCAGATGTTGCTTTCGTAGTGGATCCCGATGTGGACCGATTAGCGATGATATGTGAGACGGGAGAAATGTATGGAGAGGAATACACTTTGGTTTCTGTTGCTGATTATGTATTAAAACATACCCCCGGTAATACGGTCTCCAATTTAAGTTCTACTCGTGCATTACGTGATATTACCCGTAAATATGGACAACAATATTCAGCAGCAGCTGTAGGAGAGGTAAATGTGGTTACAAAGATGAAAGAAACTCATGCTGTTATTGGTGGAGAAGGGAATGGCGGAGTTATTTATCCGGCTTGTCATTATGGTCGTGATGCGTTGGTCGGCATAGCTTTATTCCTGAGTCATCTTGCACATGAGAATAAAAAGATGAGTGAACTTCGTGCTACTTATCCTTCCTATTTTATAGCAAAAAACAGAATTGATTTGACAGCGGATACAGATGTTGATGCTATTCTTGCGAAAGTAAAGAAACTTTATAAGAATGAAGAAATCAATGATATAGATGGCGTGAAAATTGATTTCGCAGAGAAATGGGTACATCTGCGTAAAAGTAATACGGAACCGATTATTCGGGTTTATTCTGAAGCTAAATCTATGGAAGAGGCTGATAAAATTGGTAAAGAAATTATGGATGTTGTTTATAGTATGACAAAGTAAACAACATTATTCTTCCACCCAGAGCAAGTCACTCATAATTGTATCGGAAATAAAGATGCCTTTTCGGGTTAATTTCATTGTGTTGTCTTTTATTTC
>CAZKSK010000275.1:0-3538 GCA_964555225.1 uncultured Bacteroides sp. | reverse complement strand
TATAATATCGTTAGAAGCTGCTCAGGATGATTTAAGATATTTGCAACTATTATCACGCAGTTTTCCTACTATAGCCGATGCCAGTACAGAAATAATTAACTTGGAGGCAATTCTAAATCTCCCCAAGGGTACTGAGCACTTTCTGGCAGACCTTCACGGAGAATATGAAGCTTTTCTTCATGTGTTAAAAAACGCTTCTGGTGATGTAAAGAGAAAAGTGGAAGAAATTTTTGGTAATTCTTTACGTGCAAGTGAAAAGAAAGAACTTTGTACTCTTATCTATTATCCTGAACAGAAACTCGAATTGGTGAAGGAAAAGGAAACAGAATTGGATGATTGGTATTTTATTACTCTCAATCAACTTGTGCGCGTTTGTCAGAGTGTTTCTTCAAAATATACACGTTCCAAAGTTCGTAAAAGTTTACCTGAAGAATTTTCTTATATTATTGAAGAATTATTGCATGAATCTTCTGCTGAACCTAATAAATATGAATATATTAATGTCGTAGTACACACCATTATCGAAACACGTCGAGCTGATGATTTTATTGTTGCGATGTGCCATACGATTCAAAGGCTTATTATTGATCAACTTCATATTGTAGGAGATATATATGATAGGGGGCCGGGTGCTCATATCATTCTTGATACTCTTTGTGATTATCATAGTTTCGATTTGCAGTGGGGTAATCATGATATTTTATGGATGGGTGCAGCTTGTGGTAATGAGTGCAGCATGGCTAATGTTATACGTATGGCTATGCGCTATGCCAATCTTACTACTTTGGAAGACGGCTATGGCATAAACTTGCTTCCACTTGCAACTTTTGCCATGGAAACTTATGCGAATGATCCATGTGAACTTTTTTATCCGAAAGTAGATACAGATACTGTTCAAAGCGAAAAAACGCGCAGACTTATTGCACAAATGCATAAGGCTATTACAATTATTCAGTTTAAGCTTGAAGCCCAAACAATTATGCGTAGACCAGAATTTCTAATGAAAGATCGTTTATTGCTTGATAAAATTAATTGGGAAAAAGGAACCATCACTCTTTATGGTAAAGAACACGTACTTCGTGACAATTTTTTTCCAACAGTGGATCATGCCAATCCATATATACTTACATCTGAGGAACGAGAGATTATGGATAAAATTCATCATTCTTTTGTCAGTAGTGAGAAACTTAAAAAACATATGCGTTGTATGCTTAAGCATGGTTGTATGTACACTGTATGTAATTCAAATCTGCTGTTTCATGCATCTATTCCTTTGAATGCCGAAGGGACTCTGAAAGAAGTTCTTATTGCAGGAGAGCCATATAAAGGCAAAGCTTTGCTGGAGAAGGTCGGTCAAACAATTCGTGCAGCTTTCAATGACGATACGGATTCAACGGAAAAGAATTATGCCATGGATTATATATGGTATCTTTGGTGTGGAAAAGATTCTCCATCTTTTGATAAAGATAAAATGGCAACGTTCGAACGTTATTTTATAGCCGATAAGGAAACTCATATAGAGACTAAGGGTTATTATTATACGTTACGTAATAAAGAGGATGTAGTTGATATGCTTTTGGACGAATTCGATGTTGTTGGCCTTCATAGGCATATAATCAATGGTCATGTACCAGTAAAGACAATAAAAGGTGAGACTCCTATTAAGGCAAATGGCAAGCTTTTAGTTATCGACGGAGGTTTTTCCAAAGCTTATCAACCCGAGACTGGTATAGCCGGTTATACTTTGGTGTATCATTCACGGGGTATGCAGCTTGTACAGCATGAACCTTTCACATCTACCCAAAGAGCCATTGAAGAAGGATTGGACATTAAGGGAACTACATTGTTGGTAGAATTGAATCGTCAGAGAATGATGGTGCGCGATACAGATAAAGGTCGTGAATTGATTGAGCAGATTAAGGATTTGAAAAAACTTTTGGTAGCTTATAGGAAAGGGTTTATTAAAGAAAAAAGTAGGTAGGAAGAAGAATTCTTGGTAAATTTTTTACTAATGGGTGTAAGTGATATAACTATTGAAGTCTGTTATTATATAATGTTGGTAAAATCTATTTTATGAAGTATGTTTTAAAAGAAATATTATAGAAAAAATCTTTCTTGCTGTTTATTAACTTTTATATGAAATATTTTGCATTAAAAAGGAATTTATACTAATATTGCATTCAGTTTTGCAAAAAAATATTCAATGCAAGAAGTTAACGATCATTTTGGACGACTTTATACTGCCAATTACAAGCGTTCCTTTATGCTTGTAAAGCATTATGTGCATGATGAAGCTGTAGCGGAAGATATTGTTGTGAATGCGATGATTAAGCTTTGGCAACTTATACAAAGTCAAACTCTTGATTCAGAAGAGGCAATGTTGTTTACGATGTTACGTAATGATTCTTTGAATTATTTAAAACATAAGCAAATAGAAAAAGAAGTCTTGGATAAAATGAGTGATGCAGCTCAACGGGAATTAGATTTTAGAATCAGTATGCTTGAAGATTTTACTCCTTCGTTGATAACTTTAAATGAAATTAATGAGCTAGTTGGTGTTGCTTTGTCACATATGTCTTCATTTACAAGACAAATTTTCGAAATGAGCAGGTATGAAAATAAAACCAATAAAGAAATAGCTGAGCAATTTAATGTCTCTATAAAAACTGTAGAATATCATATTACAAAAAGTATTGCAGAGCTTCGTAAATACCTTAAGGACTATCTTCCAATTAACTTGTGGCCATTTATTTTATATTTTATATAAAGTAATAATTAATTCAGTTATTTAATTGTTTCACAAGAGAGTTAAAAAACTTCTTTGAAAAATATAATGAAAAAATATTTTTTGTTTTTTAGGGTAGGAAGCTTTTTATTTGTCATTATAATGTAAGAGCGAAAAATACATATATATGAAATTGAATTATACTCTTTTGCATGATTATCTTTCAGGAAATGTATCCGAAGATGAAAAAAAAAGAATAATAGAATGGCTTGAAGAAGATGAAGCTCATAAACAGGAATTAAAATCTTTATCGTTGGTATATGAAGCGACTATTTGGAATCAAAACAAAATGATTTCGAACAAAAACTACTTCATGCACAATAGAATTCGCTCTATAGTATATACAACATGTAAAATTGTAGCCATTTTCTTATTAGGCTTTTTTCTGCATTATTTAATTCCAGACAAAGGGAAAGAAAAACTTATAGATAAAAAAATATTGACTTTTTATGCTCCGGCCGGTCAACATGCAGAATTGATGCTCGAAGATGGAACTTTGGTGTGGCTTAATGCTAATTCTAAGATTACTTATCCTGCAATTTTTAACAGTGATATTCGTAACGTATCTTTGATCGGAGAAGCTTATTTTAAAGTTACGCCTAACAAACATAAGCCTTTTATAGTAAACATAGGTAATTGTAAGGTTCGCGTTCTGGGTACTGAATTTAATATCTTGGCTTATAACCATAAAAATTGTGTGATCGATCTACTTAAAGGTTCAGTTAATTTCATGACACCAGATAAAAAATATGC
>CAZKSK010000274.1:0-3548 GCA_964555225.1 uncultured Bacteroides sp. | reverse complement strand
AATCCGTTCTTCCATCTCTCTGTCAGTTTCGCTGATAACTCTATATTATGTTACTTCGTTGGGTTTGTGTAGCGAAGTCGTTAAGTTTTCTTATAACGACAAGCGAAGCGGAGTTGTGAGGGGAGAAAGAAAAAAATATCACAGGAGAAATACGAGCCATCGGCGAGTTATCGTTTTTATGATAACATATCATATTGGAATTATGTTGTTAGCTTGTATTATTGGTTACATGATTTGCCGAAAATTAAACCTAATATGAAAGTTAGGGTAAGCGTAATAGTGTATGCTATTGAAGAATTTATAGCACCATAGAACAATCTATTTCTTTCATGCCACGGTTTTCTCCAAATGATTATATCAGATATATCATTAAATTTTATTAATCTCCCTTCATAGTTACCCGTTTCAATCATCTCGTAGAAAATCTCTAAAAGGTCAGATGAGTAAACATAATTTGTAATGCTCATTCTATTTTCAAGAACCCATCTTAGCCTAACCTTGCTGGCTTTATGTATTTTAAACTCATCTTCAATACGCTTAATAACATCTGCTTTTATTGGAAGTAAACTTTGCTCATCACCACTTGGTGAATCATACTGATCATCTAACCAATCTGACATAGAAATATATTTGTCATTGTGAATAAAATAATGATAGGATATATCTATATTTATTATTTAGTTGATAACTTTACCCTATGGAGGAGAGGGGGTTTTGGTTGCGGAATAAAAGAAGAAATCTTCATAGATTAATACATATCATTGGCACATTAATAGTTTTATCAATTCTATTAAAAGCGATCCTCCTGCTATTATAATTGCCCATACAGCTATTACTCTTGTTGTACCGTAATCATTTTGAACAGCCGTATCATATAATTCTTTGCTATATGACTTGTCATACTCATTTTGGTATGAGGTATAACTTATAAACTCCCTGCCTTTTGGCGTAATATTTACGAATGATTTACTCCTGGAAATAAAGCCATCTTCCTTTAATAGTACTAAAGCAGATTCAATATCCGATTCTGTGAGACCTTTAAAGGATTCCAGTTCATTATATTCTAACATAGAATTATAAGAACTTTTAGAAAGTTCTTTTAGAACCGAATCCTTGATGGTTAGATAAGAAGACATTTCACTACAATATAATAAATAGAAGCGTAGGTATTTTTTTCTTTCTCCCCGATGCGATTTAACATAACAGGCTCTTATCGGAATTTTTCATGTAAACATTACCGTTATGAAATAACGCAAAAGCGAAAAATCTTCGATAAGATATATTATGTATCAGTCGTTAGCCTTGTGTAGGCTGGTTTGTAAATTCATAAAAAACAAATCAGCCGCAGCAGATATGTGAGGGAAATGAATTGGGACAATGCAAGCCAAGCCTCCAGGCTTGTAAGAAGCTCAGCCTAAAATTTTAATAATGTATGAGAGCAACCACTTACACTTTTTTAAAAGTGTAAAAGTGGAGCTTGGGTCATCGGGCAAAATGAAGGATAAGTAAAGAATGCGATTAGCATTCGGTTATACTGCACATCTTTAGATGGCATTTTGCCCGATGACCCAAGAGTTTGCGAAGTATATTATTAAAAATTTAAATAGGGCGTAAGCAATGTATTTTCTTAACCTTTAAACTGGTATAAAAATGAATGATAAAATAGATATATCTAAACTGAAAGAAATTATTAAATCAGTTAAAGAAAATTCAGAGTTGATTATCAAGGAACTTGAATCGGGGAATCCAAACGAAGTAATAATTTGTGATTTAGCGGTAGAGAAAATGGGGGAATTAGTTAATGAAATAAATTCAATTGTATTTGGGAGCCATACTATGATCGATTAACTTAACCGATGAATTTTCAGTAAAATTATCATAATGGAAGCAAATACACCTAAGACCTTCTCTAAATGCTATTGTATTGGTTGAATAATCAATAAAATGAGCCTGTATTTCTCTGGATAACACTTCTCCAGTTTTAGCTGATTTATATTCTGATGGGGCAGTAGTGCTAAAAGCCCATGATGATAAATAATCTTTAATTCGTTTTGATAGAGAAAGACAGGTCTTATGATTTATAGACTTAACAACTACAGTGAAATGATAGTCTATTAGATTATTATGATAATTGTAGCTCACTTTTTTGACTGGGCAGCAATATACTCAAAAGAAGCATAGCTAATTCATTTCCCGGTGCGACTTAACATAATGGTCTGTTATAGGAGTTATGGCTACAAATAACGGATACGCCCATACGATTTTTTCAGCACCTCCGAGCCCTTGAGTCAAGCTGTTGAAAAAATCGTATGGGCGTATCCGGCTTCCATGAATTGCCATAAGTACTATAACTCATCTTATGTCTAAGTCGTTAGCTTTGTGGAGTGCAGTTCGTAGGTTTTTTAGTACGAACAAACGAAGCAAGCCTTGTGAGGGAGATAAAGAAAAAAATAAAAGGGAGGTACTAAACGAGACGAAGGCGAGTAATTTAATTAAATAACCCGGATGTAAAGTTTGGGGAGATGTCTGAAGAACTAATCAAAAACCTTGATGAGTATAATGAAAAGATTGTTGCTATTACAGAGAAACTGAAAGCAATCAAGGAACTTCAAGAAAGTTTATCTGAGGTCGGGTTCACCTTTAATGATAATGTTTCAGTAAACCATGAAAAATGGAATGCCTATTTTGGTTTATAAGTTTCAACCATTTTGTTTTTTAGGGATAGGATATAACTTTCTATATCTTCTTTTAGCTCAGGATTAGACTCAATTAATGATTGATGTTCTTTGTTCATTTTTTCAGCAAAATCTGTTGCAACGTCACCCAAAACTGTCATGTATTCAATCATTCCGGTTACAGTGTTTGATTTCTTACCAGAATAGTTTTCCAGCGGTTGAACCACATCATTATAAATTGAATCTAACCTTTCTTTAAAGTCCATGATCTGTACCAAGTTTTGTTATATGAAAGATACTCCCTGTCTTTCAATTAAATAGAAGCGAGGCTTATTTTTTTCTTTTCTCCCGGTGCGACTTAACATAATAGTCTGTTATAGGAGTTATGGCTACAAATTACGGATACGCCCATACGATTTTTTCGGCACATCCGAGCCTTAGAGCAAAGCTGTTGAAAAAATCGTATGGGCGTATCCGGCTTCCATGAACTGCTATAAGTACTATAACTATTTGTTATGTCTAAGTCGTTAGCTTTGTGGAGTGCAGTTCGTAGGTTTTTTAGTACGAACAAACGAAGCAAGCCTTGTGAGGGAGATAAAGAAAAAAATAAAAGGGAGGTACTAAACGAGACGAAGGCGAGTAATGAAAAACTAACGGATGAGGAAATGATGGGCATGCTGCCGGGTTCTATTATAAAAAATGGGGTAGTACTACATTATCGGGGAAAATTAAAGATTCAATGAATCGATTCTCCCTCTGATTTTCATAGCCACTGCATAAGGAGTTTCTTTAATATCATAAATCCCATCAGTTTGTAAAATCAGTATCCCTTCGCTGTATTTAATTTCATCCCAAATAGGTTCCAATCTGTCA
>CAZKSK010000273.1:0-3551 GCA_964555225.1 uncultured Bacteroides sp. | reverse complement strand
ATGATTTTTTTGCTTCATAGACAATCCCTTTTGCTATAGTTCCTTGTGGGATAACTGTCACACCTTTTACGACAACATCTTTAGTTACGCGAAAGTCAACACTCTGTCCTTCATGTACTCTTGCTGCTTTTACATTAGAGACAGCTTCTAAAGAAACGATTGTCCCTGCTTTAATTGTTACTTCTTGTGCAGTTGATGCACTAATTGCCATGACTGACAATGCCAAAATTAATAATAATTTTTTCATAAGATAAATTATATGCTCACCTTGTTCCCGGTGGAAAGCGGTTATAAAATAAAGAGACGTGGGAACTATTGAATATTACTAGTTCAGAGGTATCGCCAAACACCCACAACTCAAATAATAAACAATAGCCCACGTCAAAGAACATAATTACTCTATAACAAGGAGGTAAGTATATAACAATGACGTGAGCGTTCTTGCCTACCACCCTTGAGTTGTTCATTAATTGGCGATTTCCTGAACTAGGGTAATATTTTTAAACGCTCTTGTTATCAATACTGTATTTTAACTTCCTAATATTTTAGGTTGTTAAAATTGGTACAAATATAACAAAAGGTTTTAATATGTTAATAGGAATTGTAGGAAAAAAAATAATTTCTGTTTTCAAACATAATCCGTGCTATATAATCCGGCTATATTAGTAATTTTCTTATAAATTTCAAGTAGGTATAAAAATGGATGCTTTCTATATAAAGGTATTTTTAGAAAAAATATTACCTTGTTTGATTTCCTAAAAAATTCAATTTCAGGTTTAATTTTAAGTGTTTTACAAACTCGATTGGAAATTTATAAAGTAAATTATTATCCTAAATACCTTTATTATAGTTATTAAAAACTCAAACAATCATAAGTTTGCAAGATTTCTTCCTGTCTCAATCCTAAGTATCTTTTAGTAATTGAGACCGAACTGTGATTGAATAATTCCATGAGTTTGACTAAAGCAAGTTCTGCATTATCACTGTTCATGTTGTAAACCTGTCGACCAAAAGTCTTTCTAAGAGAATGGCAACTAAAATTATTTATTTTTAGTTTATATTGTTTTTTCACTTCTTTAAGAATGACATTAATTCTTTGAACAGTGAACACAGTACCTTTTTGACTAATAAGAATTGGTGTATAGATTCCAATTGGATTTATGTATTCGAAACATTCTTTGATGTGTTGTTGTAATTGAGGATTAATTCTTATGGTTCTTTGCTTATCTGTTTTCTTCTCAATTATTGTAAATTCATCGGTATTTAATATCTGCTTCCAGTGTAAAGCTAAAATATCAGATATTCTTAATCCCGTGAAGCATCCCAATGCTATAAGAAGTGAGATTTTGTAATTCTTATTTTTAGCTAACTTTCTTATAAGGTTCATTGCATCAGACCAAATTAAGTAGTCTGCTGTGGTATTTGAATATTTAAGTGACATAATGTTTTGTTTTATTAATATATGAATAAGAGTGAATATTAATTTTAAGTTGGATTTGCTAACTCGTTGATTATTAGCAAAACATTCACTAATAGCATTAGTGAATATTATAAAAAAAGAGCACCAAACTTAATTGATGCTCTTTTTCTGAAATAATAAGCTCATTTAATCAATAAACCATTTGTAACGTTCATCCCCATGCAAAGTGGCATTTATTCCAACAGCTATTTCAGTAGCGTTTAAACTTCTATCTAAGAAACTATCAATATAGGAACTTTTATTTGCTCCTGTAAGTAAATTATAGAATTTCCACATATTCAGTTCATTACCAAAACCACTAAAATTCTCATCATGAATATATGCCTTAGCTACAGCGTTGATTTGTGTATCAGTAAGTAACATTCTGGGTAAAGATTTCTGATAACTAGTCGGCAAACATTGGTATAGTCTCATTTTACCTATTAATTGACAAAATTGATGTTCACTCATAGACGTATTACCTAAAGATTGCATTAAATGAAGATGTTTACCCGGATTATAGTTATTAAAAAGCTCTAATGTAGCTCGATAAAGTTCTGTAGTATTTCCTACTCTTAAATCATCTTTATAGCCATCTGTTCCAATGCACATATTACAACAGACTCGATTTTTGAAACCTATTGCCAGTTTAAAAAGTTCCGGCACTTTTTTGCTATATAAATTCATTTGATTGTAAGCGCGGACACCTACAATGGAAAGATTTAGCTTATTGCCTCCAATAGTTTCATATATGGTAGGAACGTCAATGCTGAACGCACAACGTTCATAATATATGGTTTTATCAGATTCTAAAAGTTGGTTAACTGGTTTGTGTACGGCTTCTGGTATTCTCCCTTTTACTATATGTGACACACGAATGTCTGCTTGTTCCACTTTTTCACCATTAAAGAATGATTGTGTGGCATCCTGAATTGTTTCTATAAATGCAGCGTGGTTAATGGTAAGTTCATTATCTTTAGAAAAAACTGGTGTAATGCAGTCATGCAATAGATGGGACAAAGTTGCTTCTTGTGTATTCGCTTCAATAAAGTGATCTACGTTTTGAGGTCTTGCAGGTTCTTCTATGATTACGGCATCTTCTGCATATTCACCTAAATTTGTTCTTTCACGATTGTTTGCCACATTGGGCAGAATAACTAAATTTCTCATAATGTAAATAGTTTAAATGGTTTATTGATTGAATTAATCCAGAAATTGTTAAAGCTCATATTGTTTTAGATTGTTCTAATCTTATTTTTTGCTTTACTACAATTTGCTAAATTATTTTTATCGTTGTGTATTTAGACTATATTACTATTATGGCTTTATTGTGTTAGTGCTTATTAAATCATTAAGTGGAGCAAAGAAAGTCATGAGATTTATTTCAAAAAATAAAGGGACAGGGAGTGTGCCCCCCATTTTTTACAAAGAATGCTTTTTCTTTTCAGGGTGTTAGGGGGGATAGAAAAGCTGTGTACTCTCTTGTTTGTAATGTAAAAGCTCCAGACCTTTTTTAGTTGCCTGGAGCTTAATTTTAGTAGATAATAAAATAATTCTTAAATTCAGCCTGGGTGGAAATTTCTATGATTTAGCTTCTATATGCCCAATGCTAGGAAAACTACCTACTCAAATTTAACGCTATAAGCTTAAATGAGGGACTCTTGTGTGAGTTACTTTCAGCGAAAGTATAGTAATCTTTAATTGTATCCTGTGTCACCTTATATTCTAGAGAATGTTCATTGAAGATATGTTGAAGTCTCGTCTTTATATCATTTTTAGGTATATAAATGTCAAGTTCAAATTCCTCTCTAATATCTTGAAGGACTTCAGGACTAAACCTAAGTGTTTCAGCCTGCTCCTTATCGTATTGTTTGATAAACTTATCAATCAATGACTTTTTATATTGAGCCTGTTCCATTCCAACTTTACCTATTTTATTATAGGCATCTATCGTATAACCTCCTTTTGGCATTTCTCTAAGAATTTTTATATAGGAAATCTTATCGTCATCTGATATTTTTCCCTGTTTGAAATCAGTATCAATATTTTCTAAGAGCCGGACTATTATTTTCCTTTTTTCAATATCATAATT